>JACCSF010000257.1 GCA_013813135.1 Thermoleophilaceae bacterium
GCGAGTTCGAGGAGCGCCTCAAGAAGGTGATGAAGGAGATCACCCAGCGCGGCGACATCATCCTGTTCATCGACGAGCTGCACAACCTCGTCGGCGCCGGCGCCGCCGAGGGCGCGATCGACGCGGCCAGCATCCTCAAGCCGGCCCTCGCGCGCGGAGAGCTGCAGACGATCGGCGCCACCACGCTCGACGAGTACCGCAAGTACCTCGAGCGCGACTCGGCGCTCGAGCGGCGCTTCCAGCAGATCCGCGTCGACCAGCCCTCCACTGAGGACACCGTCCAGATCCTGAGGGGCCTGCGCGACCGCTACGAGCAGCACCACCGCGTCGGCATCACCGACGAGGCGCTGAGCGCGGCCGCGGAGCTCGCCGACCGCTACATCTCCGACCGCTTCCTGCCGGACAAGGCGATCGACCTGATCGACGAGGCCGCCTCGCGCGCCCGCATCAAGTCGATGACGGCCCCGCCGGTCTATCGCGATCTCGAGGAGGACATCGAGACGACGCGGCGCGAGAAGGAGGCCGCGATCGAGGCGCAGGAGTTCGAGAAGGCCGCGAACCTGCGCGACAAGGAGCGCCAGCTCACCAACAAGAAGCGCGAGCTCGAGGAGCAGTGGCGCTCGGGCGAGTCCGGCGAGCGTCCCGAGATCGGCGAGGAGGAGATCGCCGACATCGTCTCGATGTGGACCGGCATCCCGGTGTTCAAGCTCACCGAGGCCGAGACGCAGAAGCTGATGCGCATGGAGGAGGAGCTCCACAAGCGCGTGATCGGGCAGAACGCGGCGATCGAGGCCGTCTCGAAGGCGATCCGCCGCTCGCGCGCCGGGCTCAAGGACCCCAAGCGCCCGACCGGTTCGTTCATCTTCCTGGGCCCCTCGGGCGTCGGTAAGACCGAGCTGGGGCGGACGCTCGCCGAGTTCCTGTTCGGCGACGAGGACGCCATGGTGCGGATCGACATGTCCGAGTACATGGAGAAGCACTCCGTGTCGCGGCTGGTCGGCTCGCCGCCCGGCTACATCGGGTACGACGAGGGCGGCCAGCTCACCGAGGCCGTGCGCCGCAAGCCGTACAGCGTGCTGCTGCTCGACGAGATCGAGAAGGCGCACCCGGACGTCTTCAACATCCTGCTCCAGATCCTGGAGGACGGCCGGCTGACGGACGCCCAGGGGCGCACGGTCGACTTCCGCAACGCGATCGTGATCATGACGTCGAACATCGGGGCCTCGGAGATCGCCAAGAACACCGGTATCGGCTTCACGGTCGGCGACGAGACGGGGCTGTCGTACGACGACATGAAGAACCGGATCATGGGCGAGCTGAAGAAGGTCTTCCGGCCCGAGTTCATCAACCGCATCGACGAGGTCATCGTCTTCCACAAGCTCACGAAGGCGGAGATCTCCTCCATCGTCGAGCTGCTGCTGAAGCGCATCCGCGAGTCGCTGGCAGAGCGCGAGCTGTCGCTCAACCTCTCCGACGGTGCGGCCGACCTGCTGGTCGAGAAGGGCTGGGACCCCTCGATGGGGGCCCGCCCGCTGCGCCGGGCGATCCAGCGCTACATCGAGGACCCGCTGGCGGACGAGGTGCTGTCGCAGAGCATGCCGCCGGGATCGACCGTCGAGGTCGACAGGGCGCCGGAGGGCGACGAGCGCGAGGTCACGATCACGATCGTGAAGCCCAAGGAGCGCAAGCGCGAGACGGTCGGCGTCGGCGCACAGGGCGACGCCCGCGAGGAGGGTTCCTCGACGGACCCGTCGTCCGAGACCGGCGACGACCTGCCCGACGAGCCCGAGGTGCTGCCTGAGATTCCGGACGCGCCGCCGGTGCCCGAGGGCGAAGGCGAGCCGGACTCCTAGATCGCGCCGGCCCCGCCCGGTCTGCGCGCCGTGTGACGACGCGCATGGACACCCCGTCGGCGAAGGACGACACTGTCGGGAGCGATGAGCGAGAAGCTCGCTTCCACCGAGGTCTCCTCACCACGAACGCCGGGACGCCCGTTCGTCGGGAGGGTGACGGAGCTCGAGGAGCTCCGCGCGGCGCTTGACCTGACCGCCGCGAGGCGCGGCTTCCTGTTTTTGCTGAGCGGCGAGCCGGGCATCGGCAAGACGCGCCTGATGCACGAGCTCGCCCGGGAGGCCGGTGAGCGCGGCTGGCGCGTGGCAGCCGGCCGCTGCTGGGAGGAGGGCGGCGCGCCCGCCTACTGGCCCTGGATCCAGGCGGTCCGGGCGCTCGGCGGAGACTTCGAGCGGCTCGCGGCCCGCCCGGGCGAGTCGGTCGATCCACAGACCGTCCGCTTCCGTCTGTTCAACGCGGTCGCGGAGTTCCTGGTCGACACGGCGCAGGCCAGACCGCTCGTAGTCGTCCTGGATGACCTTCACGCGGCCGACGCCGCGTCCCTCGTGATGCTGCGGTTCGTTAGCGAGGCGGTCGCCGACGCCCCGGTCCTTGTCGTCGGCTCCTACCGCGAGCGCGAGGCCCGGCTGCACGAACGTCCGGAGTCGTTCGCCGAACTGGTCCGGGTGGCCACGCGTGTCTCGCTCCAGGGGTTGAGCGTGGACGAGGTCGAGGCGTATTTCGCGGGGGTCACGGGCGGGGACGCTCCGCGTTCCCCGGCCGCCCGCCTCCACGTGCTCACCGGGGGGAATCCGTTCTTCCTCGGCGAGGTGGTACGCCTGGTGGCGCACGATACCCTGCTCGACGGGGGCGCCGCCCTCGATCCGATGGGTCGCGTTCCGGAGGAGGTCCGCACGCTCCTGCGGCGTCGCATCGCCGACCTGCCCCAGGACGCGGTCGAGGCCCTGCGGGTTGCCGCCGTCGTCGGTCGCGAGTTCAACTTTCGCGTGCTCGAGCGAACCTGCCGGGTGAGCGTCGCGCGCCTTCTGGACGTGCTGGCCGAGGCGTGCGACGCCGGCGTGATCACGGAGGATCCGGCGTTCCCGCGGCGATACGCATTCGTCCACGAGCTCGTCCGCGAAACGCTCTATGACGACCTTGCCGCCGCGCAGCGCCTCGAGCTGCACCGCATGATCGGAGCGGTGCTGGAGGAGCTCTATCGGAACGACCTCGATCCCCACCTCTCGGAGATCGCTCATCACCTCGCCCTGGCGGCGCCCGTTGGCGATGTCTCGGCGGCGGTCGGCTACCTCGTCCGGGCCGGGGACCGAGCCGCGAGCCTGCTCGCATACGAGGAGGCGGGCGTGCACTACGAGCGGGCGCTCGGCCTGCTCGGCCGCCGCCGAGGCGGCTTCCATGGAACTCCGTTGCGAGCTTCTCCTGCGCCTAGGCGATGCCCACTGGCGGGCCGGCGACACGCGCGCCGCGCGGGCCGGCTTCGAGGAGGCCACCGAGCTCGCTCGCCGCCTGGGCGACGGCGAGATGCTCGCGCGTGCAGCCCTCGGCTACGTGATCGGGCTCGGCGGCTTCCTGCTGTTCGCCCGCTTCGAGGCGGGCGCGACGGGGATCGGGCTGCTCGAGGAGGCGCTCGCCGCGCTTCCCGGGCACGACAGCCCGCTCCGGGCGCGGGTGCTCGCACGCCTGGCCGTGGAGATGTACTCCTCCAATGAGGTCGAGCGGCGCCTGGAGGTGAGCACCGAGGCCATCGCGATGTCGCGTCGACTCGAGGACTCCGAGGCGCTTGTGACGGCCTTGCACGCTCGCCACTGGGCGCTCGGCGCGCCCGAGATGGTCTACGAGCGGTTGGAGAACACGGAGGAGATGCTCACGGTGGCCGCGCGGCTCGGCAACCAGGAGCTCGCCTTCCTCGCCCACAACTCCCGGCTGCACTGCTTCCTCGAGCTGTGCGACGGGCCCGGGCTCGACGCCGAGATCGCGGCCATGACGGACCTGGCCGAGCGAATTCACCAGCCGTTCTACCGCTGGCACGGGGTCTGCCTGCAGGTCATTCGAGCAGCGCTCGACGGGCGCTTCGACGACGCCGAGCGGTGGGCGAGCGAGGCGCTGCGGATAGCCCGCCTCCGCCACAGCGAGTACACCGCGTATGTCTACGAATACGCGCAGCTGGTCGCGATTCGCTGGTCACAGGGCCGCCTCGACGAGTACTGGCCGGAGATCGCCGACCACGGTGAGCGCTTCCTCTGGATCCCGCGCTGGCGCGACGCCCTGGCGGCGGCCGAGCGCGGCGATCGTAGTACCGCCGCGCTGGAGATCGCGCGTCACGCCGGCCATGGCTTCGCCGACATTCCGAAGGACGGGTTCTGGCTCCTGCGGCTCTGCTCGCTCGCTGATGCCTGCGTGATCGTTGGTGACGGGCGATCCGCCCGCGGCCTCTACGAGCTCCTGCTGCCGTTCGCGGACCGGAACGCCGTTTCCCTGACCCAGCAACCCTTCGGGCCGGTCGCTCTTCGGCTGGCGATGCTCGCGACGATGCTCGAGCGCTGGGACGACGCCGAGGGGCACTTCGAGGTCGCTGGCCCGCTGCGAGCTGCTCGGAGCCAGTGCTGTTCGCGCGCGCGTCCTGCTGGAGTACGCCCGCGCTCTCCTGGCCCGCTCGGGCCATGACGACCCCGAGCGCGCCGTCGCTCTGCTCGAGGACGCACGGCGCCTGAGCGAGGATCTCGACCTCCCGGGAATCCTGGACCGGACGTCCGCGCTCGCCCCGAGCTGCGCTCCCGAGTCCGAGCGCACGGAGCACGACGCGCGCTTCGTTCGCGAGGGCGAGTTCTGGACGATCGCCTACGACGGAACGACGATGCGGCTGCGCGACGTAAAGGGGCTCCGGCACATCGCCTTCCTGGTCGCCGCGCCCGGGGTTGACCTTCACGTGCTCGAGCTCGCCGCCGCGACGGAGGGTACGGCGGGCGGCGTCTCACCGGCCGCTCACGCCGACGACGACCTGCGTTCGTCGCGACCGGCGGACCTCGATCCACTGCTCGACCCTCAGGCCAAGGAGGAGTACCGGGGCCGGCTCGAGGACCTGCGCGCCGAGCTCGACGAGGCGCGCAGCTTCGCCGACTACGAGCGAGCCGCCCGGCTCGAGGAGGAGATCGACGCTCTGGTCGGCGAACTCGCCCGAGCGGCAGGGCTCGGAGGCCGGGACCGGCCGGTCTCGTCGCCCGCCGAGCGAGCCCGGGTGAACGTGACGAAGGCGATCAGGACGGCAATCAAGCTGATCGAGCCGCAGTCACCCGCGCTCGCCGAGCACCTCACGGCCTCGATCCGCACCGGCCGCTTCTGTTCCTACGCGCCTCCCGGCGAGGCGCCACCCCGCTGGGCGACCTGACGCACCGCCACACGCACCCCACAACTGTTCCGCCTGGATTCACGCCTAAGAGGCAGAGGTTGTGCGATCGATGAAGGAGAGGACGGTATGAGCATTTCGACCACGGCAGCAGAGGCCGCACGCCGGGAGCTTGGGAGCGCGTTCGCGGGAGAGCTGATCGCCCCGGACGATGCCGGATACGAGGAGGCACGCAAGGTCTACAACGCCATGATCGACAGACGGCCTGCGCTCATCGCGCGCTGCGCCGGCCCTGACGACGTCGCGAAGGTCGTGTCCTTTGCCCGCGACCACGACATCCTCCTGGCCGTTCGAGGGGGAGGTCACAACGGCGGCGGGCTCGGAACGTGTGACGACGGCATCGTGATCGACCTCTCGCCGCTCAAGGACGTCGAGGTCGATCCCGAGGCGCGCACGGTTCGGGTCGGTGGCGGATGCACCTGGGGTGAGGTCGACAGCGCCACGAACGAGCACGGCCTCGCTACGCCGAGCGGGATCATCTCGACGACCGGCGTGGGTGGTCTGACCCTCGGCGGCGGCCTCGGGCACCTGACGCGCAAGTGCGGCCTGACGATCGACAATCTGCTCGAGGCCGAGCTGATTCTCGCGAGCGGCGAGCGCGTGCGGGCAAGCGCCGACGACCACCCGGACCTCTACTGGGCGATTCGCGGGGGCGGCGGCAACTTCGGTGTCGTCACCTCGTTCCTGTTCCGGCTGCACGAGGTGGGCACCGTTATCGGCGGTCCGACGTTCTGGCCGGTCGAGCTGGGCGCCGAGGTCCTGTCGGCCTATCGCGAGTTCCTGCCAAACGCCCCGCGTGAGCTGAACGGCTTCTTCGCCTTCGCCACGGTGCCGCCGGCAGCGCCCTTCCCTGAGGAGATCCACCTGCGCAAGGTCTGCGGTGTGGTCTGGTGCTACGTCGGCGCCGAGGAGGACGCGGCGAACGCGATGGCCCCGCTGCTGGAGGCCCTTCCCGCGCCGCTCATGCACGGGGTGGCGCCGATGCCGCACTCCGCGCTGCAAGGCGCCTTCGACGGGGTCTACCCGCCGGGAGACCAGTGGTACTGGCGCGCCGACTTCGTCAGGGAGATCCCTGACGAGGCCGTCGAGATCCACGCTCGCTTCGGCGCCGCGATGCCGACCATGCAGTCGACGATGCACCTGTACCCGATCGATGGCGCCGCGCACGACCTGGCCGCGTCCGACACGGCCTGGAGCTACCGCGACGCGCGCTGGGGCTCCGTCTTCGCGGGCGTCGATTCCGGCCCGGCCAACGTCGAGGCCATCCGCAAGTGGACCATCGACTACTTCGAGGCGCTCCACCCGCACTCGGCCGGCGGCGCGTACGTGAACATGATGATGGACGAGGGGCAGGAGCGGGTGCGCGCGAGCTACCGCGACAACTACGACCGGCTGTCGCGCATCAAGGCGACCTACGACCCGGAGAACCTGTTCCGGGTGAACCAGAACATCGAGCCGCGAGCCTAGGTTCGAGACTGAGGCGGCGCGGGCGCTACGTCAGCGCGACAGGCAGGTAGTAGCGACGTAGCGCCCCGGCGCGCCGCCGCGCTCAAGCGGGAACGCCAGGTCGCGGTTGACCGCCCACAGCTCGGTGTAGCGGTCGTTGACCGCCCACGCCGGCGGCCAGCGCGTCACGTGGGCCTCCTCGAGTACGTCGATCAGCGCGTCGGCCACCGCCTCGATGCCGCGCTCGCGCACCGGGCGGCGCTGCCGGAAGCGCACGACGCAGTGATGCGACGGCACGACCTCGCGCACCTCGGGGTGATCGAGCCGGGCTACGCGGTGCATCTCCGGGAACAATGACGGCCTAACAGACATGGAGGCCTGATGGAGAGAGTCGTGATCAAGGTCCGCCACAACGGGCCCTACAAGGTGACCGGGTCGATCACGCTGATCGACGCGGACGACAACGAGTACGACCTGGGGGACCGCGGCGAGACGATCGTGCTGTGCCGCTGCGGCGGCTCGACCACGAAGCCCTTCTGCGACGGGACCCACTCGCAGATCGGCTTCGAGGCGGCCGAACGCGCCGTCAGGGAGTCGGGCGAGCCGGCCTAGGCCGCCGCTGAGGCCGCCGTCGCGGCGAAGCGCATCAGCGCCGGCGCGCTGGGCGGCGGGTCGAGCGGAAGCTCCGGCGGTTCGTTGTCGGCCACCCAGCCGGCCACGATCCTAACCTCGTCCACCTCGTCCACGGGTACGACGGTCCGGCCCGCGGGCCGGACCAGCGCCGCCTCGGTCCGCTCGACCAGCTCGGAGTGGCCCGGCAGCGGCCCCCAGTCGACGAGGCGGCCGCGCACGAGCCAGAGCACGTCGAAGCGCTCCTTGACCGGGTGCTTGGCCAGCACGACCCGCGGCGCGGCGTGCGTGGCCCGCAGGACGCCTTCAAGGCGCTCCAGCACCCAGGCCAGCCGCTCGCGGCGCCGCAGCAGCGCGGCGGCCCGCTCGTAGCGACGCTCGACCGCCGCTTCGCGCATGCGGGAATCGATCTCGTCCAGCAGGGCCTCGCCCGCGCCGGGGCGCTCGAAGTGCGCCAGGGCGAGGTCGAGCTGGCGGCGGTAGGCGTTCGGGTCGAGGTCGCCCAGGCACGGGGACACGCAGCGCCCCATCTGACCGTAGACGGACGGGTTCTCGCGCGTCTTCAGCGTGCGGCCGCAGTGGCGCAGGCGGTAGAGGGAGGTGAGCTGGTCGGCGAGCTCGGTGGCCAGCGAGCGCGAGCCGAGCGGGCCGACGTTGACGGCGTGCCCCGGCGCGGGCTCCGAGGCCACCTCCAGCACCGGGTAGGGGATGTCGAGCCGGCAGCGCAGGTAGCAGTAGCGGTCGGTGCGCTTCAGCTTCACGTTCCCCGCCGGCTTCCACTGCTTGATCAGCCGGTTCTCCAGGACGAGCGCGCCCAGCTCCGAGTTGGTGGGCCGGTAGTCCACGATCGCGGCCCGCTCCGTCCAGCCCGCCGGCGCGCAGAAGTGGGCTCGCGCGCGCGAGCGCAGCGACACCGACTTGCCCACGTACAGCGGCCGCCCGCGCTCGTCGCGGAAGATGTACACGCCCGGGTCGTCCGGCAGCGTGGACAGGTCGGGGCGCTCGGAGGGCGGGATGCGCTCGGCGGGCTCCGTCTTGCGGGCGCGGCGCCGGCTCCGAACGAGGTCGAGCGCGTCGGCGACGCTCACGGCGTTGGCGCACACGCGCGGGAAGAGGGCGCAGAACACGCGTGCGCACGTGAGGGCGTCGGGTAGGGCGCGATGCACCTCGGTCACCTCGATGCCGAGCGAGTCGGCCAGCGGCGCCAGCGCCCGCTTGCGCGCGAGCGGCGCGAAGCGGCGCGCGAGTTGCACTGTGCAGAGCACCGGCGGCTTTGGCCAATCGAGGCCGCAGCGTTCGAAGGCCTGGCGCAGCACGCGCGTGTCGAAGCGAGCGGAGTGGGCGATCAGCACGCGCCCCGCGAGCAGCTCGTGAAGCTCCTCGAGCACCTCCCGCGGGGGCGGAGCGGCGTCGACCATGGCCTGCGTGATCCCGGTGAAGCGCTGGATGCCGCGCGAGAGCGGCCGTTCCGTCCGCACCACCGAGTCGAATGTCTCGTGCAGCTCGCCTCCACCGACCAGCACGGCCCCCACCTCGGTGAGCTCGCAGAGGTCGCCGGCCAGCCCATTCGTCTCGGTGTCGACGGCTAGAAACTCGGCTTCGGCCACTGGCTGGTCGCGCAAACCCACGAACGACCGATGCAACCGCGCGGGCCGGACGGATTGCAGGGGCGAAGTCATCCGCTCCGCTGCTTAGCCTCGACATGATGGCCCGTCCCGCCACCGTATACAGCTGCAGCTCCTGCGGCCACGCGAGCCCAAAGTGGCACGGGCGCTGCCCCGGCTGCGGCGAGTGGAACGCGCTTGTGGAGGAGGCGCGCGCGGCTCCCTCTGCCCGCGTCGGCGCCGGCTCCGCCAACGGCACACGCGGCTCCAGCGCACGCGCTCTCAAGCCGGTAGCGCTCGCGGACGTCCAGGCGCCGGCCGTTGAGCGCCTGACCACGGGCATCGGCGAGCTCGACCGCGTGCTCGGCGGCGGGCTCGTGCCCGGCTCGCTGGTGCTGATCGGGGGCTCGCCCGGCATCGGCAAGTCCACGCTCACGAGCGGGGCGCTCGGCAACCTCGCCGCCGCGGGACACCGCGTGCTGTACGTCTCCGGCGAGGAGTCGGCCGCCCAGGTCAAGCTGCGCGCCGAGCGGCTCGGGGGCCGGGCGCTGAGCGTGCCGATCGTCGCCGAGACCGACCTCGACGCAGTGCTGGCCACGCTCGAGGCCGAACGCCCTGACGCCTGCGTGATCGACTCGGTGCAGGTGCTCTACGACTCCGCGCTCACCGGCGCGCCGGGGTCGGTCGGCCAGGTGCGCGGGGTGGCCGGCCGGATCATGCGCGTCGCCAAGCAGCTCGGCATCGCCACCCTGCTGGTGGGCCACGTGACGAAGGAAGGCTCGCTGGCCGGGCCGCGTGTGCTCGAGCACCTGGTGGACTGCGTGCTCTCATTCGAGGGCGAGCGGGAGCGCACCTACCGCACGCTGCGCGCGCTCAAGAACCGCTTCGGCTCCACCAACGAGGTCGGGGTCTTCGAGATGGCCGAGCAGGGGCTGGTCGAGGTCGAGGACGCATCGGAGCGCTTCGTCTCCGAGGCCACCAGGGCGCCCGGCTCGGTGGTGCTCTGCGCCATGGAGGGGTCGCGGCCGCTGCTGGTCGAGGTGCAGGCGCTCGTGGCTCCCAGCGAGCTGGTGCCGCCGCGTCGCGTGGCCAACGGAGTGGATCGCAATCGCCTCGCGCTGGTGCTCGCAGTGCTGGCGCGCCACGGCGGTCTGGGGCTGGGCTCGAGCGACGTGTTCGTGTCGGTGGCCGGCGGCGTGCGGGTGGACGAGCCCGGGGCCGACCTCGCCATCGCGCTGGCGCTGGCCTCGGCAGCGAAGGGCACCGAGCTCGCGGGCGACGGCAAGCCGCTGGCCGCCTTCGGCGAGCTGGGGCTCACGGGCGAGCTGCGCCACGTGGGGCACGCCGACCGTCGCCTGGCCGAGGCGGCCAAGTTCGGTCTCCACGCGGTCGTGCGACCCGGCGAGGCCACGACGACGCTGCGGCAGGCGCTCAGCTGCCTCTCAGGAACCCCCCGTGCACGCGCTGCATAGCCCAAAAACCGCTACTCAGAGCCAAAACGAACGCATGTCTAGAGCGTTTCCCGTAGAATGGGGTCGATGCCGTATGCCGGGGATGATGTAGCAGAGCTCGAAGCCCGGCAGGAACCCAGGCTCGTACGGGCCCTGGAGATGGTGGCTCCCGGCACGGCTGTGCGGGAAGGCCTAGACAACACCGTCCAGGGTCGGACCGGCGCTCTCATCTGTATCGGGGAGTCGGAAGAGCTGAGCTTCCTGCTGTCGGGTGGGGTGAAGCTCGACGTCGATTACACGCCGGCGATGCTCTACCAGCTGGCGAAGATGGACGGGGCGATCGTGCTCGCCTCCAACGGCACGAAGATCCTGTGGGCGAACGTGCAGCTGATGCCGGACCCCACGATCCTGTCGCTGGAGACCGGCACTCGGCACCGCACGGGCGAGCGCGTCTCGAAGCAGACCGACGCGCTCGTGATCGCCATCTCCGCCAGCCGCAGTGTCGTCTCGCTCTACCTGGACGGCGCCAAGTACATCCTCGAGGACATCCCGGTCGTGCTGGCCAAGGCCAACCAGGCCCTCGCCACGCTCGACAAGTACCGCAGCCGCCTGGATCAGGTCTCGACGCGCCTCACGGCGCTCGAGTTCGAGGGCGGGGTCACGCTGCACGACGTGCTCACGGTGCTCCAGCGCGCCGAGCTCGTCACGCGCATGGCCGTTGAGATCGAGCGGTACATCGTCGAGCTCGGCGCCGAGGGGCGCCTGATCGAGATGCAGCTCGAGGAGACCATGGTGGGGGTGGCCGCCGACAAGTCGGCCCTGGTGCGCGACTACATCGTGGAGCCGTCCGAGGAGGGCTTCGCGATGGTGCTGGACTCGCTTGCCAGGCTGCCTCACCAGGACCTGCTGGACTTCGGCCGGCTCGCCGAGCTGCTCGGCTACGACCGTAAGCTGAACACCCTCGACCACCCCGCCTCGCCACGTGGCTACCGCATCCTGGGGCGCATCCCGCGCATACCCAAGATGGTCGTGCAGTCGATCGTGAGCGAGTTCCGCGGGCTGGACGAGATCCTCGCCACCTCCGATGCGGAGCTGGAATCCGTCGAGGGAGTCGGCGACGTGCGCGCGAAGGACATCCGCGAGGGCCTTCGCCGCCTGCAGGAGATCAACCTCGTGGACCGCTACTTGCAGACCTGAGAAAACGGGCGGCACGAAGGCCGCCTCTACCGCGTAGGAGGGAACACCATTAGCGACGCAGTGATGGAGTCGGAGCTCGACATCGAGGACCTCGAAATCGAAGTTGCCCGCGAGACGGCGGTCTACGAGATCGGTGACCAGGTCGTCTACCCACATCATGGGGCTGGCAAGGTCCTCAAGAAGGAGATGAAGGAGGTGCTCGGCGAGAAGCGCGAGTACCTGACCATCAAGATCCTTCATAACGACATGACCGTGATGGTCCCGTGCTGCAACGCCGACAAAGCGGGTCTAAGGCGCGTGATCGGGGAGACCGACGTCAAGAAGGTGCTTGGCGTCCTCCGCGACGACGTGAGCCAGATGCCGAAGAACTGGAACCGGCGTTTCAAGCACAACCGCGAGAAGATCAAGACCGGTGATGTCTTCGAGCTCGCCGAGGTTGTCCGCAACCTTGCGATTCGCGAGCAGGAGAAGGGGCTCTCCACCGGCGAGAGGCAGATGTATACCCGCGCGAAGAAGATCCTCGCTTCCGAGCTGATGTACGCGCTCGTGATGGAGGAGGACGAGGCGGAGTCGCACCTCGAGGACCTGATTGTCGACGCGCACACCGGCCGCAACGGCGCCGCCGCGACCGCGTAGGACGAACACCTGTGTCCGTCGTCGGGATCGTTCCCGCCGGCGGCAGCGGCGAACGCCTTGGCGCCGACCGGCCCAAGGCGTTCGTCGTTTGTGCCGGCCGTCCGCTGATCGAGTGGAGCCTCGAGGTGCTCGAGGCTGTCTGCGACCGTGTGGTGGTCGCGGCGCCGCCGGACTGGCTGCGCCCGGGTTGGGTCGAGGGCGGGCCGTCGCGCTCGGCGTCGGTGCGCAACGCGCTGGCGGCCGCCCCGGAGGCGCGCACGGCGGTCGTGCACGACGCCGCCCGGCCGCTGGTGACGCGTGAGCTGGTGGAGGCGTGCGTGGGTGCCCTGATGGGCGTGGACGGCGCGATCGCGGCCGCCCGGGTGACCGACACCGTCAAGGAGGCCCACCCGGACGGCACGGTGCTGCGCACGCTCGACCGCGCGCGCCTGTGGGCGGTGCAGACGCCGCAGGTGTTCCGGGCGGAGGCCCTGCGCCGGGCGCTGGAGGCCGACGACGCCACGCTCGCGGCGGCGACCGACGACGCGTCGCTCGTTGAGGCCGCCGGCGGGACGGTGCGGCTGGTCGAGGCCCCGCCCGGGAACATCAAGGTGACCACCGAGGCCGACCTGGCCCGCGCGGAGGCGGCGCTGTGCTGACCGACTACCACGTGCACCTGCGCCCCGACGAGGACGACTCGGCGGCGGAGCGCTACTTCACGGACGCCAACGTGGACCGCTACCGCGAGGCGGCGGCCGAGCGCGGGATCGAGGAGCTGGGCGTGGCGGAGCACATCCACCGCTTCGTGCAGTCGCTCGACGTCTGGACGCACCCCTGGTATCGCCACTGGGCCGCGGACGACGTGGACGAGTACGTCGAGTTCCTGCGCGCATCCGAGCTCAAGGTCGGCATCGAGGCGGACTTCCTCCCCGGGCGCGAGGACCGCCTGGCCAACTTCCTCGACGGGCGCGACTGGGACTACGTGGTGGGTTCACTGCACTTCCTGCGCGACGAGGCGGTGGACTTCCACGGCTATCCCGACTGGGAGCCCTGGAACGTCTGGCGCGGGGCCGACCCAGAGAAGGTGTGGGCGCGCTACTTCGGCACGCTCGGCGAGGGAGCCCGCACGGGCCTGTTCGACATCCTCGCGCACCCCGACCTGGTCAAGGTCTGGGGCAGCCGCGTGCCGGTGCCCGACGGCGACCTGCGCCGCTTCTACGAGCGGGCGATGGACGGCATCGCCGAGTCGAGCGTGGCGATCGAGGTGTCCACGGCAGGGCTGCGCAAGCCGGTCGGCGAGATCTACCCCGCCCCGGCGTTCCTCGAGATGTGCCTCGAGGCGGGCCGGCCGGTCGCGCTGTCGAGCGACGCGCACACCCCCGAGCAGCTCGGCTACGAGTACGAGCGGGCGGTGGAGATGCTGCGCGGACTCGGAGTGGAGGAGATCGCGGTGTTCGATCGGCGCGGGCTGCGGCTGGAGGCACTAGGGTGACCGCCGGCATCGGCTGGGACTCGCACCGCCTCGAGGGCGGCCGGCCGCTGGTGCTGGGTGGGGTGGAGATCCCTGGGGCGGCCCGCGGCCTGGTCGGGTGGTCGGATGCCGACGTGCTCACCCACGCCGTGATCGACGCGCTGCTGGGGGCGGCGGGCCTTGGCGACATCGGCCAGCATTTCCCCGACACCGACGAGCGCTGGCGCGGCGCCGACTCGATCGAGTTGCTGCGGGAGGTGCGCGACCTGCTGCCGGGTCCGGTCGCGCACGTGGATGCGACGGTGATGTGCGAGGTGCCCAAGCTGGCGCCCCACCGCGACGCCATGCGGGCGCGCCTGGCCCAGGCCCTGGGCCTGGAGCCGGGTGCGGTGAACGTGAAGTTCACGACCGGCGAGGGCATCGGGTTCGTAGGCCGCGGCGAGGGCATAGCCGCGCTGGCGATCGCGACGATGGCCTAGGCGCGCGCACCAGCCGGCTCGGCCCCGCGGGCGCCGGCCTGACCGCGGCGGCCGCCGGTTAGATTGCGCACATGCACCGCGACGACCTCCCCTTCGCCGGGGCCTCCCGGCAGGCGGAGATGATCCGGCGGGGCGAGATCACCTCGCTCGAGCTGGCGGAGATGTACCTGGAGCGGATCGAGCGGCTCGACCCCGAGCTGAATGCGTTTCGGACGGTCACCGACGAGCGCGCGCTCGTCGACGCCCGGCAGGCCGACGCGCGTCGCGGAGCCGGCGACGATCGCCCCCTGCTCGGCGTGCCGATCGCCGTGAAGGACACCGAGGACGTGGCGGGCGAGGTCACCACCTTGGGTACGGCGGCGCACGGCGGCCCCGCGGCGCGCGACAACGACCTGATCGCGCGGCTGCGCACGGCCGGCGCGGTGATTCTCGGCAAGACGAACCTCCCCGAGCTGGCGATCATGGGATCGACGGAGGGGCCCGCCTTCGGGATCACGCGCAACCCGTGGAACAGCGACCGCACGCCGGGCGGCTCCAGCGGCGGCAGCGCAGCCGCCGTGGCCGCCGGCCTCTGCGCCGCGGCCACGGCGTCAGAC
>JACCSF010000271.1 GCA_013813135.1 Thermoleophilaceae bacterium
GTGCCAGTTGAAATAACCCACGGCGGAGCGGAACGTTAGGCGGTTCGGCGCCCGTCCCGCGCCCGCCGCAACGCCCGCTCGTACGCCTCCATGGTCCCGCGCGCGGCCTCGCTCCAGGAGAACTGCCCGGCACGCTCGATTCCGCGTCGCCCGCGATCGCGGTCGTCGAGGGAATCCCGCACCGCGGCGGCCGCCTCATCCGGAGCGCCTGGATCGAAGTAGCGCGGAACCTCGCCGCCGAGCTCCCGAAGCACCGCGATGTCGGAGCAGGCGACCGGAACGCCGCGAGCCATCGCCTCGAGGACGGGCAGGCCGAAGCCCTCCGCCCGCGTCGGGAACGCCGCACAGGAGGCGAGCTGCCAGAGCCGCTCGATCTCTGGATCCGAGAGGTAGCCGGCGAAGCGCAAGCGGTCTTCGACCGCGAGCTCGCCGGCGAGCTCGCGCAGGCGCTCGGCATAGGGCTCCTGGTGCCCGGCGAGTACGACGACCACGTCGTCAGGGAGCAGACGCGCGGCCCGGACCAGGAGCTCCTGGTTCTTGTGTGGACGGACTGCGGCGACGCAGGCGACGGCTCGCCCCCGCTCCAGGCCGAGCCGCCGGCGGACAAGTGCCTCGTCCGCCGGACGGGCACGCGGAACCGGGCCGACGCCGTGGGGCACCACAGTGAACGAGTCCGGCATCAGGCGCAGGGTCGCGCAGATCTCGTCGCGCGCGGCCGTCGACCCGACGATCAGAGCGTCGGCGTCCCGAGCGGCTCGAGACACGACCTGCGTCATGCCCCAGGTGGTCACGCGCCCGAAGGTCGCGATACGGATGAAGGTCACGTCGTGCAGCGTCACCACCGAGGGCAGGCCCGGAGTGAGGACCGGGCCGATGCTGGCCAGGCTGTGGAGCAGCTGGGCGCCGGCCCGGCGAGCCAATAGCGGCAGCACCACCTGCTCGCACGTCTGGCGACGCACGCGGCGGTGCTCCTCGGCCGGCAGCGCATGCAGCTCGGCGATCGACTCCCAGCCTTCCTCAGCCAGGGAGCGACGACCCGAGGCGGTCGTGAACAGGACGAGTCGCAGCTCGGGATACTCGTGGGCGAGGGCGGGCACGAGTCCGCGCAGGTAGGTCTCCGGCCCACCCGACTCCCCGGGGGCGAGGAACAGGGCATTCAGGGCCACGCTGTCCACGCCCGGCGGCACGCCGAGACCATAGTCAAGACGCGAGCCACAACGCTCAGATCGTTTCAATCGGGACGCTAGGGTGCCGGACACATGGCACCTCACGCCGTCATTGCCATCGCTCGGCGGATCCGGCGACGCCTCACGGCGCCAGGCCCCACCTATCCGCTGCGCCTGGCGATCCTGACCATGCTGCTCGAGACCTTCGTATTCCTGCGCCACCAACTTACCCTTGCCACCACGGCGCGGCGCGAGCTCCCGGCGGAGCCCCTCCGGCTCAACCTCGGCTCTGGCTCCGACGTCCGCCCGGGATGGCTGAACATCGACTTCATGGGCGACGCGGATCTCCTGGTGGACCTGCGCCGCCCGCTGCCGCTACATGATCGGAGCGCCGAGCTCGCCTACAGCGAACACACCTTGGAGCACCTGGACTACCCGACCGACGCCGAGGCGTTCCTGCGCGAATGCCTTCGGGTTCTGCGCCCGGGCGGCGTCGTCTCGGTCGGCGTCCCTGACGGCGAGCCGGCGATCGTGGACTACCCCTCCGGCGCTGGCTGGTACGAGCACTGGGCCCCTTCGTTTCCGCCCCGTCTCTCAACCCGGATGGAGCGGCTGAACTACCTCTTTCGCCAGGATGGCGACCACCGCTTTGCCTACGACAGCGAGACGCTGCTGGCGCTTCTGCACCGCGTCGGGTTCACGGACGCGCGCCGCCGCCGGTTCGATCCCGCGATCGACAGCGCCGCGCGAGAGGACGGCACGCTCTACGTCGAGGCCCGCGCCCCGCTGGCGGGCGCCGGACCCTAGGCTGCCCCCGCCGCGTCGCCCGTGCGCGTCGGCCTCAACCTGATCTACCTCGTGCCGGGCGAGACGGGCGGCATGGAGGTGGTCGCGCGCGAGCTGATCCCGGAGCTGCGTCGCGTCAACCCGCGGCTCGAATTGACCGCCTTCGTGAATAGGGAGGCGGCAGAGGCGGCGGAGGGTCCCTGGCTGGACGAGATCCCGCACGTGGTGGTACCCGTGCACGCGCGCCGGCGGGTCGAGTGGGTGCGCGGCGAGCAGCAGCTCCTTCCGCGGCTCGCCCGTCGCCACGGGATCGAGGTCCTTCACAGCTTGGCGAGCACGGCGCCGGGCTGGGGTGCGTTTCGGCGGGTCGTCACCATCCACGACCTCATCTACCGGATCCACCCTGAGGCGCATGCTGGTGTGCTGACGCTGGGAATGCGCGTGCTGGTAGGCCTCGCAGCGCGGCGGTCGCACCGCGTAATCACCGACTCCCGCTCCACCCGGGACGACCTCGTGCGGCTGCTGTCGGTCCCGCCAGATCGGATCGACGTCGTCCCTCTCGGCGTGCGCGCGTTGGACCGTGGCGCCCCCACGCCCGAACGCCTCCTGCGGTCGCGCTATGAGCTCGGAGACCGTCCGATCGTGCTGAGCGTGTCCGCCAGACGGCCGCACAAGAACCTGCTGCGGCTGCTCGACGCGGTGAACGCCATCCCGCCCGACGAACGCCCGATGATGGTCGTTCCCGGATATCCGACCTGGCACGAGCGCGAGCTGAGAAGCCGCGCGGCGGAGCTGGGGCTTCAAGGCGACGTACGGTTCGTCTCCTGGGTCCCCGACGCCGACCTCGAGGGTCTCTACCAGGCGTCCAGGTGCTTCGTGTTCCCTTCTCTGTACGAGGGATTCGGGCTGCCCGTCCTCGAGGCGATGCAGCGCGGATTGCCGGTCGCGTGCTCCGACCGCGCCTCGCTCCCCGAGATCGCAGGCGACGCGGCCCTGCTGTTCGATCCCGAGAACACCACGGCGATTACAGCAGCGATCGGACGGCTCCTCAGCGACGACGAGCTGTGCCTTCGCCTAGCCGCGGCGGGGCGGCGGCGGGCCGCCGGATTCACCTGGGAGCGGACCGCGCGCGAGACCCTCGCCGCCTACGAACGAGCCGTTGCCTAGCGCCGCTCGGGTTCGCACCGCTCTACAGGAAAGGCTGCCATTCCGTGCCGTGGCGCGGAGCCTCGAACGGCGCCACCGGCGACTCGGGCTTCTCGATCACCGTCAACAGCGGGTAGCGGTGTACAGCGGCGACGTGCTGCTGCAGGCCGCTCGGATCGCTGCGCTCGTAGCCACGGGCGTCAGAGAGGGGCCAGGTCAGGCCGTCGACGAAGGCATTGAACGCGTGCCCGGCGCCGTGCACGTCCTCGCAGACGTACACGCCACCGGCCCTCAGGTTCGGCAGCATGGCGCGCAGCGTGGCGATCTGCTGGTGTGCTTCATGGCCACCGTCGTCGATCAAGACGTCGACCGGCCCGACCTCCCGGTGGAAGTCACCCCAGAACTCCGGGTCGGCCTGGTCGCCGATGAAAACCGAAACCCCCTCGCCGGCGTACTTCCGGCACGCCGGTTCGATGTCGATTCCGTAGATGTGGCAGCCAGGTCCGAAGTAGTCGGCCCACATCGGAAGGCTGCCGCCGCTGTAGATGCCGACCTCGACGACCTGCACGGACCCGCCGACGAACTTGGCGAGGTGGCGGTGATAGATCTCGAAGTAATGGCGCCACTTCCAGATGCCCGGTCCCTCCGTGTGCGCATCGAAGTAATCGCGTAGCGGGTTCGCAATGGCGTGCGCCGCGGCGCCACCCGGGCCAGGCGGCTCCAGACCCCTGGCGTACCTCAGGCCCGCGTCGAATGCGCGGATTTCGCTGCGACGAGGCGTGCGCGACGAAGGAAGCGACCCATGCCGGGGGGCACCCTACCCGCCTAAAGGCGCGTCTCGGCGTAGCTCTCGGAGACCGTCTCCAGCGAGGCGCCGATCGAGAGGCGCTGGGCGTTCTCTGCGAACCACCGCGCGGTGGACGCGCGCAGATCGAAGCCCGCCTGCGCGACGCGAACGATGGCGTCGGCCAGGTCCTCCGGTCGCGACGAGCGGGCAACGAAGCCGTTCACGCCCTCCTGGACGAGTTCCACCGCCGCGTTGTCCGGCGCGGCCACGACCACGCTGGGCGTCGCTCGCGCGAACGCTTCCACCACGACCAGACCGTACCCTTCGCGGCGGGACGGCAAGACCAGGCAGAGGGCCCGCTCGAGCGCCTCGTCGACACGCTCCGCGGAGACGAACCCGGGCACCTCGAGCGCTCCCTCGAGCCCGTGCTCGGCGCGGAGCCGGAGCACCTCGGCACGGTCCGGGCCGTCGCCGTAGATCTCGCCGCGCAGTTCCGGGATCCGTTCACGCGCGAGCGCGAGCGCCGGCACCAAGTCGGGCACGCACTTCTCGGGGATGTGCCGCCCGGCGAACACCACCACCGGCTCCGCGCGCCGGGGCTCGCGCGCCTCGAGGGACCCGGCGTATGCCCCCTCGAGCACCGTGACGCCGCCGCGCACCCCCGCCTCGCGCAGGCGTGCCGCGTGCAGGCGCGAGAAGCAGAACGCCCGCTGGGGGATACGCACGCAGAGCGCCTGCACCGCCTGACCGATCCGACCGCCGAGCGGACCGAGGTACTCGCGCCAGTAGTCGCGGCTCCAGACCTCGAACCAGTCCACCACCAACCGGTGGCCGCGCAGCGGGCGCGCCAGCCCCGCCGCGAGCAGCGAGAAGTACGGGAAGGAGGCCGTGTGCACGACGTCGTAGCGCGAGTTCGGCCGCAGCAGGTGCCAAAGCACGCCGAGGCCGAACACGATCGGCGGCAGGATGCGCCGCCGCCCGGGGTTGGCGTAGAGCCGCAGGCGCGGGCCGACGGCGACGACATCCACGCCCGGCACCTGACCGCGCTCGCCGCGCTCCCACTGCCGCAGCGTCAGGTATGTGACTTCGTGTCCCTGGGCGCCGAGCCGTTCGGCGAGGTTGCGGTACCAGCGCTCCGCGCCGCCGACGGTGTAGGGGAAGAGACAGTCGTAGACCAGGCAGATCCGCATACGGCCCGGAGCCTTCCATACCGTTCGCTACCATCGCCGCGCGGCGCGTCACTTTCGGGTGGTTCGCGTGTTGCAACATCCAACCAGCCGTTGTTTTAAGGCTCGTTCCCCTGAGCACTTTCGAGCAGACAACACGTCCGCCGAGCACCAAGGCCGAGTCAGTGCGGGCCGTAAAGGTGTCCGTCGTGATCCCATGCCTCAACGAGGCAGCCTCGATCGAGCGCTGCGTGCGCCGTGCGCTGGCCGCGCTCGAGGGACAGGAATGGGACGGCGAGGTCATCGTGGCGGACAACGGGTCCGAGGACGGCAGCGGAGAGCTCGCGAAGCGCGCCGGCGCCCTGGTCGTGCGTGAGCCGCGCCGCGGCTACGGCAGCGCCTATCTTGCCGGCTTCGCCGCCGCGGCCGGCGACTACATCGTGATGGCCGACGCCGACCTGACGTACGACTTTGGCGATATACCGCGCTTCGTCCGCGGGATGGACGAGGGCGCCGATCTGGTGATGGGCAACCGCATGAAGGGAATCCAGCCGGGCGCCATGCCGTGGCTGCACCGCTATGTCGGCAACCCCGTGCTGAGCGGCATCCTCAATCTCTTCTTTCAAATCGGTGTGGCTGACGCCCACTGTGGGATGCGCGCCGTGCGCCGCGACCGGCTCACCCGCCTCGATCTGCGCACCACCGGCATGGAGTTCGCTTCGGAGATGCTGGTGCGCGCCGGCAAGGAGCGGCTTGCGATCGCCGAGGTGCCGATCCATTACCACCCGCGTGAGGGTGAGTCGAAGCTTTCGAGCTTCCGCGACGGCTGGCGCCACCTGCGCTTCCTGCTCGTGCACAGTCCCAACTGGCTGTTCATCGTCCCCGGCGGGCTGATGGCGCTGTTCGGCGCGGTCGTGGCGCTGACGGTGCTGCTCCAGTTGCCGGTGTTCGGCCGCGCGTGGGACCTGCACTCCATGGTCGCGGGCGCGCTCCTGATGATCGTCGGCACGCAGGTGCTCGCTCTGGGTCTATGTGCCCACGCGTACGGCACCTACTTCATGGGGGAGCAGGATCCCTGGTTCGACCGGATGCGAGCCCGCTTCCGGCTCGAGCACGGCCTGCTGCTCGGTGGCACGGTCACGCTGGCCGGAGTGGGCGTGGCGGCGGTGATCGTGGGGATCTGGGTCCATCGCGGCTTCGGCGCCCTGTCCGAGGAGCGCCTGGCGGTGCTGGCCGCCGCGCTGATCATCGTCGGCATCCAGATCTTCTTCTCTTCGTTTCTCCTGAGCATCATCGGCCTGCGCCGGCGCCGCTAGCGTGCCTGCTCGGGCTGTGCTGGTGGGCGGGTTCGCCCTCCTGCTCGTGACCCTTGCCGTCGTGCTCGCCCAATCCGCCCCCCGCTCCTCGGGCAGCAACCTCGTGCCCGAGCTGGGGGAGGCCGCCAAGCTGCGCGGTCCTGACAGGCGCTGCCAGGAGGGGGAAACGGTGCCCGCCGACACCGGCGCGGTTCGGCTCCTGATCGGAACCTACGGGCGACCGGCGCCGGCCCTGCGCCTCGTGGTGCAACGTCCGGGCGGACGGATCGTGACTCGGGGCGGCGCGCCAGCCGGTGGCCCCGAGGGTCGCGTGGACATCCCGGTGCGGGAGGTCGAGCAGGCCGAGCCGGGCGTGCGCGTCTGCCTCTTGGTGGGCAGTGGCGGACGATTCGTGCTGTACGGGGCCGCCGGCCGGGTCCACTACGAGTGGCTGCGCCCGGGAAGCGAGTCCTGGCTGGAGTTGCTTCCAACGATCGCGCACCGCTTCGCGCTCGGGAGGTGGAATCCGCTTGGGCCGCTGCTGCTGCCGGCGCTCGCGCTCCTCCTCGCGGCGGCCTGGTTCAGCGCCGCCAGGCTCGTGCTGCGGGAGGTGGGTCGGTGACTGCGCTGCACCGGGCCCGGGAGGTCGCCGCGGGCATCCCGGCGGCCGGCTGGTGGTGCGCCGCGATAGCCCTCGTCAACGTGACCGTGTGGGCCTTCGTGACGCCTCCCTTCCACGTGCCGGACGAGACCGTACACGTGGCCTACGTCCAGCACTTCGCCGAGCACGCGGCCCCGCCGGACGAGCCGGGCGGGCCGGCCTTCGCCTCGCAGCAGGCCCTACTGCTCGACGCGCTGCACTTCCCCCAGACTGTGGGCCACGCGGATACGGGCACGATCTGGTCGGAGTCCCAGGACGACACGGTCGACGACGTGGAGGCGGGCGATCTGTCCGCCGGGGACGGCGGCGGGATCGTTTCGAACTCCAACCAGCCGCCGCTGTTCTACGCGCTGGAGACGGGCGTGTACCTGGCCACCCCCGCCGACGACCTGCTCGACCGGCTGGTCTCGGTGCGGCTGGTCTCGGCGCTGCTCGCGGCGATGACGACGCTGTTCGTGTTCCTGTTCATGCGCGAGCTGTTCGCCGAGGCCTGGACATGGACCGTTGGCGCGCTGGCCGTCGCGTTCCAGCCGGTGTTCGGCTTCATCTCCGGCGGCGTCACGCCGGACGCGCTGCTGTTCACCGCCTCGGCGGCGCTGTTCTTCGGCCTCGCGCGGGCCTTCAGGCGCGGACTGACGACCCGGCGGGGCCTCGGGATCGGCCTTGTCCTGGCCGTTGGCGTGCTGGCGAAGCTCAACTTCGTAGCGCTCGTGCCCGGCGCCCTGCTGGGGCTCGGGCTGCTGGTGCTGCGCGCGCGTCCGCGTCGCCCGGCGCTGCCCTCGCTGGGCGCGGCCGCGGGCGTCCTGGGGCTGGCGGCGCTCGGGTACATAGCGCTCAATCGCCTGGTCTGGGATCGCTCCGCGTGGGGCGGCGGGATCGAGGCGGCGGCCACGACCGCCACCGGTGGCCCGGCTGGAGTGCCCGGCATCGGCCTGACGGAACAGCTGAGCTACAGCTGGCAGCTGTACCTGCCGCGGTTGCCGTTCATGAGCGATCAGTTCGCCTACTTCCCGCCGTACGAGGTGTGGTTCAGGGGCACGATCGGCATCTTCGGCTGGCTCGACACGAGTTTCGGGGTGTGGGTCTACCGCGTGGCGCTCGCCCTCGCGATACCCCTTGTCCTGCTCGCCGCGCTGGGGTTGTGGCAGCGCCGCTCTGCGCTGGTCCAGCGCTGGCCTGAGCTACTCACATGGGCGACCATGGTCGCGGGCCTGCTCGGCTCGATCGGCTTCCTCGGCATCCGCTACCGCACGGACAGCGGCTTTGCCTTCGAGCAGGCGCGCTACCTGCTGCCGCTACTCCCGCTGTACGCGGCCGGAGTGGCGCTGGCGGCGCTCGCCGCCGGACGGCGCTGGGGGCGGCAGCTGGGGGCGGCCATCGTCCTGCTGGCGCTGGCTCAGGGGGTCTTCGCCCAGCTGCTGGTGATCGCGCGCTTCTACGCCTAGCCCAGCCGCGTCGGCTGGGGCTCGCGCTCGCGCAGCGCCGCGCGCAGCCCCGCCTCCACCTGCCGGGCCGCGGCGTCCCACGACGCCTCCGCCACGAAGGTCAGGCCGGCCTCGGAGCGCCGTTGCCAGCGCTGCTCGTCGTCGAGCAGGGTCTCCAAGGCGTCGGCGAGCGCGATCGGGTCCGGCTCGGCCAGCTCGACCGGACCGTCGCGCCCGAAGGCCGCCTCCGGGCTGCGCTCGGACAGGTCCACGCAGGGAAGCCCGCAGGCCATCATCTCCTGGGGGATCAGCGAATAGTTCGTAAGCGACAGGCAGAGGCCGACGCTGGCCTGGTTGTAGCGCCGCGCCAGCTCGTCCGTGGCGACGATTCCGAGGTTCTCGTACGGGAACGTCGTCTTGGCCGGCTCGGGGTCGCCGAACATCACGATGCGGACATCGGGCCGCCGCCGCCACAGCTCGTCGAGGGCCAGCAGCCCGATCGGCACCGCCCGGCGCGGGGTGGCGTCGCGCGAGTAGAAGAGAACCGTCTTGCGGTCGCGCTCGACGGGCAGCGGCCTGTAGACGTCGTGGTCCACGC
>JACCSF010000320.1 GCA_013813135.1 Thermoleophilaceae bacterium
CTTGCACCTACGGTCTTCCATGTCCGGCCTCCTTCGGTGGCGCAGTTGTGGTGACCGCACCTTCCGACGGGGGCCGGACGACCCTCAACCGTTCACTAAGTCCGTAGGCACTTCAGCTAGCGCCCGAGTGTTCGCTCGAGCTCGCGGGCTCGCCGGCGCACCCCGCCGAGCAGGTCCCGCACGTCCGCTAGCGCCGCTCGCAACTCGACGTCGCCGACCTCCGCCGGCAGCATCGAATCCTGCAGCGCGGACAGAGCGCCGTCAGCTTCGGCCGTAGCGTTGACGGCGTTGTCGATGAACCCCTTCGCGCCGGTGGAGGGAACGCCCGGCGAGGGGGCCTCGAACGGGCGGCTCTCGAGGCCGTGGCGGTCTGCGAACTGTGCGTGCGTGGCCTTGGCCCGACCGTAGGCGAGCTGAATCGGGCGGAATAGCTCTGCCTCGAGCCTGTCTGCGTTGTGCTCGTCGAGCTGCTCATAGGCCGCGCCGAGGGCGGCGAGGGCAAGCCCGATGTGCTCGATCGCCCCTGCGAAGGCGTCGAGCAGCTCGTTTCGCGCTTCCGCGCTCGTGTACGCCATGTGGCCGAGACTAGTCCCAGGCAGAGTACGCGTTCGGCCCGGTGCCGATTCGCGAGTCCCGAATGGGTGGTTGTTTGCGGGCCCTTCGGTCGGCCCGCCGTATTGGGCGCTAGCCTGGTGTTACGGGTCGAGCGTCCGTTCGGCCAAAGAAGTGCCCCGCGTTTCCGCAGTTGTTGCCTTTGAGCACCCTCCGCGTTTCGCAGTGCACATATCTCCCGGAGGGGGACAAAGATGGCGACAGGAACCGTGAAGTGGTTCAGCGACGACAAGGGTTTTGGTTTCATCACACCGGATGACTCCGGCAAGGATCTGTTCGTGCACCACAACGCGATCCAGGGCAGCGGCTTCAAGTCGCTGGCCGAGTGCGCGAAGGTGAGCTACGACGCCGAGCAGGGCCCCAAGGGCCCGGCGGCCGCGAACGTCCAGGCGCTCTAAGCCCAGGGACGTCGACGAGCGACGGAGGGCTCCTGCGCGGGCCCTCCGCGCTCGAAACTCCACAATTTCGGAGGACAGGCATGGCCTCAAGCGGCAAGAGAAAGACCACGATGGCAAAGCTCAACCGTGAACGCAGGCTGCTCGAGCGTCGGCTTGAGAAGAAGGCCAAGAAGGACGCGAGGAAGCGGGAGGCGGCACTTCACCCAGGCCTGCCCAGCGACACGCTGACCGGCAGCGACACGCTGACCGGCAACGATCTGTAAGTCCGCCTGGCCGGGTGTCGGCCAGCCCGCTCTCGCATGCGGTCCGAGCAAGAGATGCTGACGCTGCCGTGGTGATCGTCATCGCACGCTTCCGGCCGCGCCCCGAGCGCCGCGACGATCTCGTGGCGCTGCTCGAGGAGGTCCAGGCCGCCTCCCGCGACGACGAGGGTTGCCTCCACTATGGCTACTACACAGAGATCACCGACCCGCTCAGCTTTGTCGCGGTCGAGGAGTGGCGGGACCCCGAAGCGCTCGCCGCGCACCTGCGCCAGCCGCATGTGGCCCGCTTGATCGGCGCGCTGCCCGAGTTGGGCGACGGACGGCCCGAGATCGCAGCGCACGAGGTAGCCGCCAGTGGGCCGCTGCCGCTGCCGGGATAGGTCACGGCGCGGTCTCGAGGTCGTCCCAGGCGCTGTCCCAGCGCTCCCACAGCACTGCGCCGCCTCGGTGTAGTCGCCGCGGTTGTAAGCCT
Organism: Thermoleophilaceae bacterium; assembly: GCA_013813135.1. Classification (GTDB taxonomy): domain Bacteria; phylum Actinomycetota; class Thermoleophilia; order Solirubrobacterales; family Thermoleophilaceae; genus JACVRW01. The sequence goes on from JACCSF010000320.1 coordinate 1,746, forward strand.
CGAAGAGCCCGCGGATGACCTCGATGTTCCGTTCCGACATGCAGGGCGCAGTTTCGCGCCGTCGGGTAGGGTCGGCCGAACGGACGAACGGAGCTCGACTTGGCATATCTGCTGACGCACTTCTGGCCCGCCGGAACCGAGGATCAGTACGACGTGACCGTCGGCGAGGTGCACCCGCCCGACGGGTTGCCGGACGGGCAGCAGTATCACGCCGCGGGCCCGACCGAGGGTGGTTTCCCGGTGGTCGCCGCATGGGAGTCGAAGGAGAAGTGCGACCGCTTCATCAGCGAGACGCTGCTGGCCAGGCTGCCGATCGACGGCAGCCTGGTGGGCCCACCGGAGGAACGGAGCGCCGAGATCGTGAACCTCATGAGTGGGTGAGTTCCACCGTCCGAATCGAGGAGTCCGTTCAGATCGCCAAGTCGCCCGCCGAGGTTTGGGAGGCGATCGCCGACTATGCGTTCGACCGCCGGTGGCGGAAGGGGCTTGTCGAGATGACGCCTGATCCGCCGGGTCCACCGGCGGCCGGGACGAAGGTCCACGAGGTGGTCAGGTCGTTGAGCCGGGACTTCGTCGCTGACACCGTGGTGACCGAGCTGGATCCCGGCGCCTCCTACCGCTTCATGGGCGCCGGCACGATCGGCGGTGTCGGCGGCGGACGCAGCGTTCGGGCCGATCCGCAAGGAACGGGCACGGTGTTCACCTACGAGATCGAGTTGCGGCCGCAGGGCAACATGCGCCTGCTCGGGCCGCTGCTGGGCCCGATCGTGCGCTCGGGGCTGAAGAAGGACCTGCGTCGGCTGAAGGTGCTGCTGGACGCCTAGATCGCTCAGTGGAGCGCCGCGGCGTCCAGGTGGTCCAGCAGCCCGATCGTCCGCGGATCGCCGTCGTCCTCCAGCACGATCGCGCCGCCAGGCCAGTACGGGTGGGGCGGGCGCGCGTGGTGCACCAGCAGCGGCTCGTAGACCCAGCTGCCCGTGTTGGCGATGCGCGGGCGCCCGCCTGGCCCTAGCCACACCTCCGGGTCGTCGCCGGGAAGCGGGCCGCAGCGGTGCACGTGGCCGAAGACGACCCAGTCCGCGTCCACGCCGAGTCGGTGCACCACTCGCGCCAGCGCGGGGATGCTGGCGCGGCGCATCTGGGCGCCCAGCACGGTCACGGTGAGCGGCGACATGCGGCGGGCGAGCGGGCCGCGCGATACGCGCGGGACCCGTGGCACGCGCGGCATCGTCGCGGCGCGCAGTAGCTCGGCCAGGTCGTCGACCAGCCCGGCCAACGGGCGCGGCAGGGAGCGTGTCAGCAGCGCCTCGAGGCGCGTCAGCGAGGGACCTCCGGCGCGCTCGTAGTCGACCGGCCTGGCCCCGTCGCGCGGGAGGCGCCCGAGCAGCCCGCGCGCGACCCCGAAGGCGGTCTCCGGCAGCAGGTGGCGATCGAGGTAGTGCCCGTGGGTGGCCCAGATCCGTTCCGATAACCAGACGCCCGGATAGCGCACCCGCACATCGCCCGGGCCGAGCCAGGTGGTCACGCGCGCAAGCACGGGAGTCGCGTCTGAGGGAATCGCGTCGAGGGCGGGCGGGACCCCGTTCCCCCGCAGCCACGGCCCGACCAGCTCCCCGTCGTGGTTGCCGGGCACCACGATCACCTCGGTGCCGCGGTCGAGCCGTTCCCCGATCGCGCGCAGCACCGGCTCGGCCACCTCGATCGCCCGCGCGGGGCGCCCCTCCAGCAGCTCGACCAGGTCCCCGAGCAGCACCAGGCGGTCCACGCCGTCGAGCGCGTCGAGCAGCGCCTCCAGCGCCGGGCCGCGCCGCAGCACATCGCGACGCAGCCGGGCGCCAAGGTGAAAATCCGATACCACCAGCGTGCGCATCCCGGTTATGTTTGCTGCCGCAGTGGTCGACCCTGGGCCGGTGGGCAGCTCGCGCCCGCGTCGCTGGGCGTGCCGAGCCGCGCCACGAAGCGCTCGAAGCCCGACGGTTTCCCGGGATTGCACCCTTTTCCGGTCAATAGGCCGGAATAAACCGCAAAACCGCTCTGGACGAGCGTGAGCTGGGCGCTACGCGCGCGATGTCCCGCTCCTCGCCGACATCGAGTGGCGATTCTGGGCTCGCTCAGCGCACGTTCGTGGGCGCGGCGGCGTCAAGTGCCGAGTCGGTCGGCGGGAGGGAGGCCATCTCGGCTGCCAGCCGGCCGGCTCCGTGCGCGTAGGCCGGCTCGCCGAGCACGTTCACCACCGCCTCCCGCAGGGCGGCCGGGTCGACGCTGCTGCGGATCGGCTCCGGTGCCGCGTCCGGGTCGGGCCACACGGCTATTCCGGCTCCCACGGCAGCCACCCGGCGAGCGTTGTCGGGCTGGTCGGCGAACAGCGGCACGACGACCAGCGGCAGGCCGGCGGCCAGCGCGCCGAGCGTGGTCCCCGAGCCGCCGTGGGATACGACCAGGCTTGCGTGGCGAAAGACGTCGGCCTGGGCCACCCACGGCTCGACGCGCACGTTGGCCGGCGCCGGGCCGAGAGCGCCGGTGTCGGTATCGCGTCCAACCGTGAGCAGCACGCGGGCCGGCAGCTCGGCGGCCGCCTCCAGCGCCCCCTCGTACAGCCTGCCCGCCATCGGCATGCTGCCCGTCACGCTGCCGAAGCTGATGTAGACGAGCGGTCGTGAGTCGCCCGGCCACCAGTCGGGGAGAGCATCCGCCGAGGTCCTGGCCGCGGGATCGCGGAAGCGGTGCGTGAGCTCGGGCCGGCTCGCCTCGGGATCCTCGAGCGACGCCGGGAAGAGCGTGAGGTAAGGGGAGCTGCGAATACGGTCGGTCACGCCGGGGAGCTGTTCCTCGAGCGCGGGGCCGGCGAGCGCGAACGCGAGCTCCTCCGACGCCGCAAGTGAGACGCCGATGCGGGCGTGCGGGACCTCTTGAAGCTCAGCCGCCAGCGCGGAGGCGAACTCAGCCGGCTCTCGCAGGAGCAGGTGGGGCTGCCATTCCGCGCAGGCGACGCGCAGGCGCGGCAGCATCGCTCGGACGTTGAAGCCGGCGAAGATCTCGCCGATCACGATGGCCTCGGCCTCCTCTCGGGAGACGGTCGGGACGCGCGCCCAGACGGCGCCGAGCTCATCCTCGGGCGGAGCCTCTCCCGGCCAGAAGCGGTAGCCGGCGCGCTCGACCGTCTCGGCGAGCGACGGCGGCCCCGCCACCATCACCTCGTGTCCGCCGCGGACACATGCCTCGATGAACGGGACCAGCGGGTTGAAGTGCCCGGCTCCGCGTGTGGAGGCGAAGAGGACGCGCACCCTGGGGACTGTATGCGGCTCGGCCGCTACTCGTTTGGCCGGATCCCCTGCACGGCCCAGCCGTTGCCGTCCGGGTCGCTGAAGAAGACGAACGAGCCCCACGGGAACTCCTGGACCTCGCTCGCTTCGAGGCCGCGGTCGGCGAGCTCGGCGCGGGCCGCGTGCGCGTCCTCGACCACGAGCTGCAGGCCCTGGACGGAGCCCGGCTGCATGTCCGAGAGCCCCGTCCCCAGAGCGATCGAGCAGGCCGATCCCGGAGGCGTCAGCTGGACGAAGCGGATCTCGTCGCTGACGCGGTGGTCGTGATCGAGGCTGAACCCGGCCTGCTCGGTGTAGAAGGCGATCGCGCGGTCCACGTCGGAGACGGGGACCTGCACGAGCTCGAGCTTGAAGTCCATAGCGGCGGCGAGTCTAGCGGCGACTCTCTGCCGCCGATCCTCGACCCGCGTGGAGGAGACCCACCCGTGGCGGCGATGCCCGCCGAGGCCTCGCGGGTCGCCGAGATCCTGGATCGGCTGGCGGCGTAGAGTTCGTCCATGGCTCCCTCCATGCCTTACGTCGCCGGGGTCGAGCACCGCGAGGTGATCGTTCGCGGCCTGCGGCTGCACGTGGCCCTGGCGGGGCCGATCGACGGTCGTCCGGTCGTGCTCCAGCACGGCTGGCCCCAGCACTGGTACGAGTGGCGGCACCTGATCGGGCCGCTGGCGCAGGCCGGCTACCGCGTCATCGCCCCCGACTTCCGCGGCTTCGGGTGGTCGGAGTACCCGCCCGACGAGGACTTCCTCAAGGAGACGCTGGTCGACGACCTGATCGCGCTCTGCGCCGAGCTCGGCCACCGCCGAGTCTCGTTCGTGGGTCACGACTGGGGCGGCTGGGTGGGCTGGCTGCTGTGCCTGCGCCGGCCGGACCTTGTCGACCGCGCCGTGCTCCTGTCCGCACCGCCGCCGTTCCCCGCCGAGCCAACCGACATCGGCGCCCTGTTGCGGGTGCCGCGCTTGGCCTATCAGCTCCCGATCGCGGCGCCGCTGCCGATTCCGGCCAAGCGGGCGTGTCTGCGGCTGCTCGGGAGGATGCTGGGGGGCCGCCCCCCGGACGAGGTGGAGGCTTACCTGGAGCCGCTGAATCAGCCGAGCCAGGTGCGGGCGACCACCCTTCTCTACCGGCAGTTCCTCCTGCGCGAGATCGGCCCACTGATCGCGGGACGCTACGGCGGCAAGCGGCTCACCATGCCGGTCCTGTTCCTCGCCGGGAGGGACGACATGCTCTTCTACGAGGAGCTGGTGGAGGAGGCCAGTCCGCACGCGGACGACTACGAGGGGGAGGCGCTGCCCGGCGTCGGCCACTTCATCGCCGACGAGGCCCAGGACCTGCTGCGCGAGCGGGTGCTGCGTTTCCTCGGCGTGCCGGCATCTCAAGGAACGCTCGCCACCCCTCGATAACAGGGGTGTGGCCGGCACGCGGCAAATGGCTTACACCGCCGCCGCCATGTACGGCGGTGCGACCTTGGTTGACCTTGTACGTCAAGCGCGTGAACGACGAGTGCCGTCACGAGGCCGGCGACCGCGTGCTCGAGCGCCTCGGAGCGGTCCTGCTTGCGGAGACGCGTAGCGTCGACATCGTCGCGAGGCTCCGCGGAGAGGAGTTCGTCGCGCTGCTGCCGCGCTCCGACGCCGTTCAGGTGCGCGCCGACGCCGAGCGCGTGAGGGCCGAGTCGGCGTCCTGGAGCTGGCAAACCTCGAGGTACTCGCGCGGCTCGCCGAACAAGCCGGACGCCGGACGCAACAGCTCCACTCGCGTCACTTACCCCTCGTTGGTCGCTCGCTCCTACACTCCCGGCCTTGCCAACATCGACGACAAGCACCCTCCGGCGGCTGCCGGACGCGGACTTCGAGCCCAAGGAGACCGTGCTCCACGGGCACCGCGTGGCCTACCGCAGCGCCGGTTCCGGGCCCGCGATCGTGCTGGTCCACGGCATCACCTCCACGTCGGCCACCTGGGACCAGGTGATGCCCTACCTGGCGACCCGGTTCACCGTCATCGCCCCGGACCTGCTCGGCCACGGGCAGTCCGCCAAGCCCCGCGGCGACTACTCGCTCGGCGCATACGCCAGCGGCGTTCGCGACCTGATGGTGTCGCTCGGACACGAGCGAGCCACGTTCGTGGGCCACTCGCTCGGCGGCGGCGTCGTGATGCAGCTGGCCTACCAGTTCCCAGAGCGCTGCGAGCGGCTCGTCCTCGTGGACAGCGGCGGCCTCGGCCGGGAGGTCAACTTCCTGCTGCGCTCCGCGACGCTGCCGCTCGCCGAGGTGGTCCTGCCGCTGCTGGCGAGCACGCGCCTTCTGGACGCCGGACGCGCCGTCAGCCGCCTCTTCGGCCGGCTGGGCATCCGCCCGGGTACCGACGTCGCCGAGCTCGCGAAGGGCCACGCCTCCCTGGCCGACGCCGAGGCGCGCGCCGCGTTCGTGCACACGCTGCGCACGATCGTGGACCCCGGTGGGCAACGGGTCAACGCCAGCGACCGCCTCTACCTGGCCCAGAACATCCCGTTCATGCTCGTGTGGGGCGAACGCGACTCGATCATCCCGGTCGAGCACGCCCGCACCGCGCACCAGCTTGTCCCCTCCAGCAGGCTCGAGGTGTTCGAGAACGCCGGGCACTTCCCTCACGTCGACGATCCGCAGCGCTTCCTGGACGTGCTGCTCGACTTCCTCGACGCCACCGAGCCGGCAAGGGTGGACGCGAAGGCCTGGCAGGCGATGCTCAAAGCCGGGGGCTGACTGGGTGTAAGTTCCTGACCACGTTGTTCATCCGGGCCTCTTTGGAGGCTGAGGGGTGCCTATGCCACTCAGTCCCAAGGAGGACACCGGATGCGACGGCACGCTGACGCCGCCCTCATCCTGAACAGGCGCCGGCAGCTCTGCCGCCGCGTCGTGGAGGAGTCGTGGTCGCTCATCGAGGCGACCGCGACCGCCGAGGTGAGCGAGCGCACGACGGGCAAGGCGGTGTGCCGCTATCGGGCGGTCGGCCTCGAGCCGTCGCGGCGCCCGCGTTCTCGGTCAGCCGCTCCACGCGCCGCGTCCCGGGGATCGGCACTACGAGGTCGTACCGGGCGAGCGGCCAGGGCAGGGCGACCTGGCCGCGCGTCGCGTCGTTGCGGTCGGCCACCGCGCGAACGCGGTCGACGATCGCGAGGTTCTGCTCCATCGCCTCGTGCAGAGCCCTCGCGATCAGCCCACTGGGCTCTCGGTCAAGCCGACGCGTCGATAGAGGCGCCGCAGCGGCGCCGGCGCCCACCAGTTGGCTGGGCCGAGGAGCGCCATGAGCGACGGCACGAGCAGGGCCCGGATCAGTGTCGCGTCGATTAGCACCGCGAGCGCGGTCCCGATCCCGAGCTCCTTGATGAAGATGATCTCCGACGTTGCGAAGGCACCGATCGCCACGCAGAACAGGGCGGCCGCCGCGGTCACGATTCGTCCTGTTCGCTCGAGGCCAGTGGCGACGGCCTCAGTGTTGTCGAGGCCTCCGTCGCGTGCCTCCTTGATGCGGCTCAGCAGGAACACCGCGTAGTCGGTCGAGAGGCCGAACACCAAAGCGAACAACAGGACGGGTTGGGTGGCTTCGAGGGCACCCTCGCTCTGGTAGCCGAGAACCCCTTCGAGCCGGCCATCCTGGAATATCAACACCAGGAGCCCGAAGGCGGCGCTGAGAGTCAGCACGTTCATCAGCAGCGCCTTCAGCGGAAGGATCAGCGAGCCGGTCAGCAGGAAGAGCAGCACGAACGTCGTCACGCATAGGATTGCGATGCCGAACGGCAGCCGCGACGCGAGGCTCGATTGCTGGTCGACGAAGTCCGCCGTGTCGCCGGTCACACCGACCTCGAGCGGTGTCTGAAGCGTTCGGATCTCTTCCACGAGCTCCTGGCTGCGATCGTCGAGTGGCTCGCCGGCGGAGGCAACATCGATGCGCCACGTGTCGGCGCCCAGGTAGCGCGGCTGCTCCAGCGCGGCGACTGCGGGCAGTTGATCGATCTCCCTGGCGAGCGTCGTCACGCCCTCCTGCTCGCTTCGCCCGGCGGTGGCCGAGACGATCACCGACGAGCTCGGGTTCTCCGGGAACTTCTCGTCGAGCGCGTCGTCGACCTGGCGGGGCTCGGAGCTCTTGGGGAGATTCTCCGCTGAGAACCCGGTGAAGTCGATGCGCAGGAATTGAGACCCGAGCAGCAGCAGGTAAGCGGCAGTCAGGCCGGCGATCAGCGCGGGCCGGCGCATGACCGCGCGCGACAGTCGATACCAGCCGCCGGTGCTCTCGCCTCGGGCCACCCGCTCGGAGGCGCCCCGCAGCCTCCTCGGGGCGAGCGAATTGACGCGGGTGCCGAGCAGCGCCAGCAGCGCCGGCAGGGCCACCAGCGACGTCGTGGCCGCGACCAGTGCCACGACCATGCCGCCGAGACCCATTGAGTAGAGGAACTGCTGCGGGAAGACCAACAGCGCGGCCAGCGCGGCGGCGACGGTGAGCGTGCTGAAGAGCACCGTTCGCCCCGCCGTAGCCATGGTTCGGCGCAGCGCTTCGGGCCCGGCGCCCGAGCGGGCGATCTCCTCCCGATAGCGGGAGACGATGAAGAGGCTGTAGTCAATGGCCAGGCCAAGGCCGAGGGCGATGACGAGGTTGAGCGCGAAGATCGACAGGGGCAGGGCCTCGTTGATCACGCGAAGCACGAGGAAGGTGCCGAAGATCGTCAGCACCCCGACGAAGAGCGGCAACAGCGCCGCTACGAAGCCACGAAAGAAGAGCAAGGAGAGGGCAAAGATGATCGGGAAGGCCAGGAGCTCTGCTCGGCCGATGTCCTCGCCCACCTGCTCGCCGACCGCGGGCCCCGCCAGCGCACTGCCGCCAAGTTTGAGTCCGGGCTGATCTGCGAGGCCCGTCTCGAGTCGCTCGACCGCTTCGTCGATCTCCGCGTCGTCCAAGTCACGGAAGACTGCGGCCACGTAGGCGGACTGGCCGTCGTTGCTCAGCTGGGCCGGATCGCCGGTCAGGACGCGGGCGACGGCCGAGTCATCAGAGAGCGTGGCGGCCACAGACTCGACACGCTCGCGGGCGGCGGGGCTGTCGATCCCCGATGGGGTCTCGACGAGGGCGACCAGTGCAACTCCGGCCTGTTCGCCGGCGGCGGCCTCTATGCGCTCGCGAACCTGTTCGGTCTCGGAATCGGGGTCGGTGAACGGGTTTCCTCCTGTGTCGAGGAGGCCCGCAACCGGGCCCCCGACGCCGACGGCAACAAGGAAGAGGAGGCCGGTCAACGCCAGGACCGTGCGGGTCCGGCGGCTGGCGATGTCAGCGAGGAGGCGCAGCAACGGAATCGCTCCCTTCCGGTGCCAGCGGGACGCGGCCCTCGGCGAGGTCGCGCTCGACGTGCTTGCACCAATCGATCACCCAGCCATGCATGCCAAGCCCGTAGAGCCACGTGATGTAGCCGAACTTCCGATCCGGTCTGTAGGCAGGGGTGGCCTTGCGGATGCCATCGAGAATGGCCTCGTGCTGGGCGCGCATCGCGCGGACCACCTCGATCTGCTGCTCGGCGGCGAGCGCATCCGCAAAGAAGACTTTGAGCAGGGCCTCGTTGCGAAGCTCGAAGGTGGGGGCCGAGCTCTCGGCCAGCCATTCGTGGAGCGCGTGCTCGCCCTGATCGGTCACCGAATAGACGTTGCGTGCCCGCCGTCCGTGTGGCTCCTCCGACCGCGTGAGCAAGCCGGCGGACTCCAGCCGCTCCAGCTCCGGATAGATCTGGCCGGGGCTGGCCGCCCAGAAGAAGCGCGTCGAGAGCTCGACCAGGCGCTTTATCTCGTAGCCCGTGCGCCGGCCTTTCACGCGGATCATTCCGAGCAGCAGGTGAGCGGTTCCAGAAAGTTCGGCCATAAGTCGGTACGATATATCATTCCGTCCTATGGAGCGACTTTTTTCAAGCGGCCTAGATGTCGCGGTACAGACGCAAGGCGCGGCGGGAGAGATGGTCTGGGTGCTGACCGGTGAAGCGGCCGGGGCGCAGCGCATCGTGTCCGTCGATGGTGGGCTGTTGCCCGTATGAGCTCCGCGAGGCTGCGTGCTGCGCCGGCGGCGGGGGTGACCCACAACGCCTCGGCCATCCATAGGCACCGGCGACGTCGTCGACGGTGCCGAGCAGCGGGAGGTTGTCGGCGGTCATCGAGGGTCAGCCCGTCAAGGCCTACTGGCCGGGCCGAGTTCGGTGCCGACCGGCCGCGGTTCGTACGCCAGAGGGAAATTGTTTGTTTCCCCGCGTGTTGCCTTTCCAGCTGATCGAGCGGCTAAGCGTCAGGGCACGAGAGCGATAAAGCCCCGATTTGCAGCCGCTTTCAGTGCGCCCAGGGAGACTCGAACTCCCACCCCGCAAATGCAGGACAAGGCCCTCAACCTTGCGCGTCTACCAATTCCGCCACAGGCGCGTGGAGCGCT
>JACCSF010000339.1 GCA_013813135.1 Thermoleophilaceae bacterium
GCCGGCGGCCGTGGGGCTTGCGCTTACGCGTGTTCCTGCGCGGGGCGGCCGGGGGTGGGCTCGAGCGCTGCGATCCGTTCTCGCCGCCCTTCGCGGAAGTCGGCGTGCCGAGGTCATCGGGCGACAGCGAGCCGCCAGAAGCACAGCTGCTGACCGAGCGTCCAGAGGCTCGTGGTGATCCAGTACACCGCAAGCCCGGCGGGGAAGCGGGCGACGATCCCGACGAACAGCAGCGGCAGCGCGAGCATCAGGCCGCGCTGACCGCCCTGCATCGACCGCGTGGCGATCAGGCTGCCCGCGATCTGGGACACCAGGTACGCCATCACGAGCGCCACCAGCACCGCCCCGTGGGGCTTCTGCGTGAGGTGCGGGATGAAGAGCAGGCCGGAGTCGCCGAACAGGCCGTTCTTCACGTCGTGGCGCATCAGGTAGTAGAGCGAGATGAACACGGGGATCTGCACGAGCAGCGGGGCGAAGGCGCTGAGCGGATTGATGCCGTGTTCGCGGTAGTAGGCCTGCATCTCGCGCTGGAGTCGCCCGCGGTCGCCCTTGTGGCGCTGCTGCAGCTGCTTCATCTGCGGCATGTGCTTGCGCAGCTCACGCTGCGAGCGGAACTGCCGGACCACGAGCGGCAGGGTGCAGACGCGCACCAGCAGCGTCAGGCCTACGATCGCGAGGCCCCACCCAAGCCCGATCGAATGCAGGAGCTCGAGCGTCCATTGCTCGACTCCGATCAGGGGCTGCAGCACGTTCGCGAGGAACATTCGACAGGCAGGCTAGCTACCCGCGTCAGGCTGCTACGGCAACGATCGAGCGGCGGCGGGAACCCGCCGCCGCCGCGATGGCGAAACGTCAGCCGCCGTTCGAGGCCGCGGCGTAAACCCGGCTGGGCTCGCCGCGCAGCGCGGTCGCACCGGGCAGCGGGGTGCCCTGCGCGGTCGCGCCCGCGATGACCGGCAGCACCAGGCTCGAGGCGCGCGCTCCGCCGAGCGAGACCGTGTTGCGCGTGCTGCCGTTGTCCACGGTGTCGAAGGCCCAGCGCGGGCGGTCGCCGCCCGTGGCCTGGATCGTCACGCGGATCCTCGACCCCGCGCGAAAGGCGTGCGCCACGGGGAAGATCGGCACGCGCACGAGCGCGAAGGTGCCGCCGGGCAACGGCGCCGCGTCCCGCTTGAGGTGGGTCGGGAACGGATCCAGCGGCGACGAGAGCGCGGCGCTCAGCTTGCGATGCGAGGCGCGCAGCCAGCCGTTCTGGACGTAGGTCTCCGCACCGTCCGGCCGCACCTCGCTGAGCGTGACCTGGAGGTCGGTGTCGGGCCGGGAGGACTTCAGGTAGACGTCAAGGCTGGACGGCCCGGCGATGACCACGTCCTTCGTCAGCGCCGTCGAGACGAAGCCGAGCCCCTTGCCGGCCGCGACCGGTGCCCAGTTGTAGGGCGGCTGTGCCTTCCACGCGTCCTCCGCCCCGCTGCCCGGCAGCGTCTGCCGGGGCCGGGCGTTCGGGTCGGCCGTGTAGGCGGCTGTCGAGGCCTTCGACGGCTTGGACCCAAGCGCTCCGTTGGGGCCGAGGTGGTAGCGGGTCGCCTTGGCCTCCTTCGGCGGCCATGAGCTGAAGTCGAGCTCCCAGGTGGCGCCGATCGAGCCGGCGCCCTGCGGACCGCCGCCGTTGTCCATCAGCACGCGGACGTGCGGGTCGCGCCTGAAGATCGCCTTCGCCGCGGCGACGCTCGTCATCGTCGCGAAGCGCGACTGCTCCACGGGGGCCGCCGGCGCGTCGGCGAGGAAGGCGTACAGCGCTCCGCTGAGGGAGATCACCGAAGGCGGGATGACCGGGATCTCCTCGGCCACGTACAGCTTCAAGAACTCGGCCCAGCGGGTGATCGTGGTCGGCCCGAGCGAGTCGGCGTGCACGCCGTTCTGGATCGAGATCCACACGTTGGGACGCCCGTTGAGGTACTTGAGGCTCTCCGCGAAGTGGCCGCTGGTCTGCTCGTCCTGGAACTGGCCGACCAGGAAGGTCGGCACGCGGTCGCGCTTCAGCCACGCGCCCGGGGCGCGGTGGGCGAACAAGGACGGCGTCCGGAAGGGGTTCTGCCTCTGCAGCTTGAGCGCGTCCTGGGTCTGCAGGCGCAGCTTCTGGTTGGCGCGGCAGTGCTTGTCGCCGGCCTTGACGAGCGCCCTGGCCCAGGGCTGCCCGCCGGCGGGAGCGGGCTCGGCGTCGTCCATGCGCTCCACGACCCACGACTCCGCGAAGCCCGAGTTGAAGATCCCGCCCGGATAGCCGGTGCCGGTGTAGATGTCGTCGGTCACCGACAGCGGCGCGATCGCTGCCAGGTGCGGCGGCTGGGTGCCCGCCGTGAAGAGCTGCGTGATCCCCGAGAACGAGATGCCGCCCATTCCGACCTTGTCGCCCTTGACCCAGCTCTGAGCGGCGACGGCCTCGATCGCGTCGTAGCCGTCGTAGGTCGTGGGCAGGTCGAACAGGTCGAAGGCGCCGCCCGAGCACCCCGAGCCGCGCATCTGCACGCTGACCACGGCGAAGTCGAGCAGCGGGCCGATCAGGGAACCGACCGCCGTCGACGCGGCCGGCGCCAGCGGATCGGGCGTGCCGGCGAGGATCGAGTCGAGCAGGTTGTGTGGCGCCGCGACCTGGTAGCCGGAGTACTCGATGAAGGTCGGGAAGGGGCCGTCGCCCAGCTTCTTGCCGGCCGGAAGGCGCACGGTCATGGCGAGCTCGACGCCGTCGCGCATCCTCACGTAGTTGAGGCCCTCCTTGAGCTTCTGGCGCTTGTAGAAGGCACGCGCCGGGTTGGCGCCGGCGCGCAGCACCCGGAATGGGGGGCTGCTCTTGCGACCGCGCTTGACGGTGTAGCCGCCGCCGGGGCGCAGCTCGCGGAAGATCTTGCTGCCGAAGCGGTCCGCCTTGCCGGAGCCCACCACGTGGCCGCCGGCGTCGAGCAGCTGCAGCTTCTGGCCCTTCTTCGCGCCGAGGACGTACGCCTGGTTGATGCTGCCGCGCGCCTTGACGGCGGCGTGCGCGGCAGCGGGCGCCGCCACGACCAGCACAGCCACCAGGACCAGTGTGAGGCGAACTCGAGAGGCCAGGGCGCGGCACGCTATCCGAACGGGGCAACGGCGAGCAAGCGCGCCTACGTGCCAACCTGTTCGCCATGGACCTTGGACGAGTCGGAATCTGGCGCCGCCACCAGGACGGCATCGGCCCGCTGGGGGAGATCGAGGCGCTCGGCTTCCAGGCGCTGTGGATCGGGGGCAGCCCTTCGCTCGACCAGGTCGAGCCGTTCCTGGAGCAGTCGACCACGCTGACCATCGCGACCGGCGTGCTCAACGTCTGGCGCCACGAGCCGGCGGACGTGGCGGCCGGCCACGCGCGGCTGCGCAGCGCCTTCGGTGACCGCTTCCTGCTCGGCGTCGGCGTCGGTCACCCCGAGGCCACGAGCGCTTACAAGAAGCCCCTCACCAAGATGAGTGAGTTCTTTGACGGCCTCGATTCCGCGGACCCGCCCGTCCCGAAGCAGGAGCGAGTCACGGCGGCGCTCGGGCCCAAGATGCTGGAGCTCGCGGCGCAGCGCTCGCTCGGCACCCACCCCTACTTCACGGCTCCCGAGCACACGCGCTTCGCCCGCGAGCGCGCGGGGCCGGACGCCCTCGTCGCCCCGGAGGTGGCCGTGGTGGTGGACCCGGACCGCGAGAGCGCGCGCCGGACGGCCCGCGCCTACGCGCAAACGTACCTCGGGCTCCGTAACTACGTGGGCAACGTGTTGAGGTTCGAATTCACGGAGCGCGACATCGCGAACGGGGGCAGCGACCGCCTGATCGACGCGGTGATCCCGCACGGCTCGCCCGACGCGATCGCCGAGGCGGTGCGCGCGCATCTCGATGTGGGCGCCGACCACGTCTGCCTGCAGGCGCTCGGCGACCCCGCGAAGCTGCTGGACGACTACCGCGGGCTCGCGCGAGTGCTGCTCTGAACCTCGTGCCGGTGCGCGCGTCAATCCGGCAGCAGCGGCACGGAGATCTCGTCGCGGCCGAGCAGGACGGCGCGGGTGATGGCCGTCGACCCGAACCGGTCGCGCACATCGTCGAGCGTGGCATCCAGCGCGCGCTGACGGTCGAGCGGCAGCGCCAGCTGGACGGCGTCGTCGTCCTCCAGGTTGCCGAGCGCCACCCCGACGAGCGTGATGCCCTGGCGTTCGATAGTCGGCATCGCCGCCGCGAGCAGCTCCCTTGCGGTGACCAGGATCGTCTGGGTGTGCGCGCTGGCCTCGGACAGCGTGTGCGAGCGAGTCGCTCTCGAGAAGTCGGCGAAGCGCAGCCGCAGCACCACGGTCCGGCACACGCGCCGCGCCGCTCGCAGCCGCCGGCCGAGCCGATCGACGAGTGCCACGACGGTGGCGTCGAGGGCGGCGGGCGACTTCGGCGTGCGGCGGCCGAGGGCCCGCTGTGCCCCCATCGAGCGTCGCCGCCGGCCGACCCGCACGCGCCGTGGATCCTGGTTGTGCGCGAGCGCGTGGAGGTGTCGCCCCGAACCCCTTCCGAGCATCGACACGAGCGCCGGCTCGCCAAGCCCGGCCACCTGGCCGACCGTGGTGATCCCCCGGTCGCGCAGCTTGCCGGCGGTCACGCGGCCGACGCCCCAGAGGCGCTCCACCGGGAGCGGGTGCAGGAAGGCGAGCTCACCGTCGGGCGGCACCACCAGCAGGCCGTCGGGCTTGGCCACGCCGCTGGCCACCTTGGCCAGGAACTTGGTCCTGGCCACTCCCACCGTGATCGGCAGCCCTACCCGCTCGAGCACCACCCGCCGCAGGCGGACGGCGATCTCGATCGGCTCGCCCGCGATCCGCTTCAGGCCGCGGACATCGAGGAACGCCTCGTCGATCGACAGCCCCTCGACCAGCGGGGTCGTGTCGGCGAACACCTCGAACACCGCCCTGCTCGCCTCCGAATAGGCCGACATCCGCGGCGAGACGACGATCGCCTGGGGGCACAGCCGGCGCGCCTGCCCGCCACCCATCGCCGTGCGCACGCCGCACGCCTTGGCCTCATAGCTGGCCGCCAGCACGACCCCGGCCCCCACGATCACCGGCCGTCCCCGCAGCCGAGGATCGTCGCGCTGCTCGACGGACGCGTAGAACGCGTCGAGGTCCGCGTGCAAAATCGTGGCCTCGTCCGACACGAACGCATGTTCGCATGAGGACGTGACAGAACAGCCCTCCCACGCCGCGGATTGAGGGAGACGGAGAGGGAGGGATTCGAACCCTCGATGGAAGTTTCCCCCCATACTCGCTTAGCAGGCGAGTGCCTTCAGCCACTCGGCCACCTCTCCGGGACGATCCGATCCTAGCCGCGCGGCGTTAGGCGAGTACGCCCTCCAGGCGCAGCAGGAACTCCTTGCGCTCCACGCCGCCGGTGTACCCGCCCAGCGCCCCGCCCGTGCGGAGCACGCGGTGGCACGGCACCACCACCGGGATCGGATTCGCTCCCAGCGCGTTACCGGCGGCCCGCACCGCGCGCGGGCTCCCGGCACGGCCGGCCACCTCGGCGTAGGTGCTGGTCCGGCCGAATCCGATACGCGCGGTCTGGCGCAGCACCTTGCCGGTGAAGCCATGGGTGAGCGACCAGTCGATCGGCAGGTCGAAGCCCGACCGGCGGCCCTCGAAATACTCGTCCAGCTCCAGGCGCGCCTCGTCGAGGCGCTGCGGCGCTTCGAGGATCCGCGGCGACAGCTTGGCGGCCAGGTCCTCGAGCACGTCGTCCACGCCGCGCGACTCGGTGTAGGCCAGCCGCACGATGCCGCGGGGCGTGGCGGCGACCACGAGTGGGCCGAGCGGCGAGTCGACCGTCGCGTAGGCCACGTCGAGCAGTCCCTCGGCGCTGGCCCGCTCGGCAAGCAGCGAGTCGAACTCCGGCGGCGGCGCGCCCGGCAGCGCCGCCGCCGACTCGCGCAGTGCGGTTTCGATGTCCTCGATCATGCGATCCGTTCCTCTCTGAGCTTCTTCAGGCCCTCGAAGACGTTGCGTCTGGCAGCGTCTTGGGAGGACTCCAACAGTGCGGCGAGCTCGTCGTACGACATCCCGAGCACCGCGCGGCAGAACACGGCTGTGCGCTGCTTCGGCGGAAGCTCCCGAACGGCGCCCCAGAGCTGCGATTCGCCGTCGAGACCCGCGGTCACGGGTTCGGCGGCCGTCGTCTCCGGGACCGCCTCGACGGGCACCGGCCGGCGTGTGCGCGACCGGTGCAGGTCGATCGCCTTGTTCTGGGCGATTCGATATAGCCACGCCCGGAGGTTCTCCGAGCGCCGCAGTTTGGGATAGGCCCGCAGTGCGGCGATCCACGTCTCCTGGAAGCAGTCGTCCGCCTCGCCCGGGCCCGCCGTCGCCACGCAGAAGCGGTACAGGTCGGTGCGGTGCTCGTCGAGCAGTGCCTGGAAGGGCGGCAGCTTCACGTCATGAGAACGTTGGCACGCGCGCCACCGTGAGATCCGGCCAGATGGTCTAGGCGCGGATGAAGACGGGCGAGCCGAGCGGGATGTGGTTGATCAGCCAGCGGGCCTGCGCCGCGTCGGCGCGCATGCAGCCGAGGCTGACCGGCTGGCCGATGCTCGACGCATCGCTGGTCGCGTGCACGGCCAGGCGATCCCCGCCGGGCCAGTAAGGAGGCAGGTCGGTTTGATGGCCGGTCAGGGCCAGGACGCAACAGCCGTAGGGGGACCCGGACGAGGTGACCCGCAACCGGTCGGTGACCGTGAAGCGCCCCCTGGGAGTGGGATTGTCCTTGCGCCCGATCGCCACGCGCAGCTTGCGCACCGTGTTCCCGTCGTGGCGCACCAGCAGGGTCCGCTTCGACAGGTCGGCGTGCAGCGACCAGCTCACGCAGTCGAGCCTCGTCTTGGCCCGCGGGATCCAGGCGATCTCGCCGTTCTTGAGCTCCGATGCCTGCACGCCGAGCCACTCGCCGCGCTGGCTGACGACCCCGAGCACGCGTGTAGATCCCCACTCCGTGCGCGGCGTGATCCTCAGGCGCCTCTTCCCGCCCGGCTCGCGGTAGAGCACCGTCGACCTGCGAATCGAGGCCGTCGAGTAGCACGCCGTCTTGCCCGGCTCGGTGGGAAACGGCGCGGCCAGCGGCCCGCCCTTCTCGGGGACGAACTGGCGCGTGCCCTCGCCGCCGCCGTTCGTACCGCGCGAGACCACGCGCTTCGAGTCGCCGAACTGGGTGGCCCCGACCACGCCCGCCACGCCGACCAGCGCGGCGATGCCGAGCCCGATCAGCGCCAGCGGGACGGCCCGCCGAGGCGGATCGGGCGCCTCGCGTTCGCGCTCGGCGAACATCTCGAGAACCGGGTCCTGGTCGGGCTCGGGGGGCTCCGCGGTGGGCGCCGCCTCAGCCGCGGGCGCGGCCGCGCCGTCCTGCTCCGGCGCAGGCTCGATGTCCGGCGGGGGCGGCACCGGCGCAAGGGCGGGCGGCGGCGCTTCCACCTTGGGCTTCTCCCCAGGAACCGGCACCGCCGCCAGGCGCGAGCGGCCGCCCCCGGCGGCGAACTCCTCGCCGAGCGTCGAGGCCGCCTGACTCCAGGTGGCCGATTCCAGCAGCGCCTTCAGCACGGCGCCGAGGTCCTCGCCGCGCTGCAGCTCCATCTCGTCGGCCAGGCGCTCGATCGCGCCGGCGCCGCGGCGCTCGTGGAGACGGGCGGCGGCCGCGTCACCGACACGGAGGTCGGAGACGAGGAGAGCTATTACGAGGTCGAGGTCACGCAGGACGGCAAGGAGACCGACGTCCAGCTCAACCGCGCCTTCGAGGTCGTCGGAACCGAGGCCGAGGACGGCGACGAGGACAAGGACGAGGGCTCCGAGAACTGACGGAGGAAACCGGGTCAGGGGTCGGGGCTCAGGAGCCCCGACCAGACCCTGGTCATGGCGTCGAGGATCGCGCGGCGGGGGACGCTGGGATTGTCCATCCACCAGAGCACGAGCGACGCCATGCCCATGCTCATCAGCTCGGCCAGCGGCTCAAGCTCCGCCGGGGGGATGGGCGCCTCGCTCAGCGAGGCGATGAGGCCGACGAGGACCGCCCGCGCCCGCGCGTGGACCTCCATGCGAAAGGCATGGATCTCCGGTCCCCCGCCCGTGTCGCGGAAGAGCAATGTCCAGGCGTAGGAATGGGTCTCAACGTAGGCGAGCCAGACTTCGAGCACCGCGCGCAGGCGCTGTTCGGTGCTCCCCTCGGCGGGGATCGCCCCGGCGAAGCTCGAGAGGTCGTCGCGGTGGCGCTCGAGCAGGGCGAGGTAGAGGCCCTGCTTGGCGCCGAAGTGGCGGTAGAGGATCGGCTTGGTGACGCCGGCCGCGGCCGCGACGTCGTCGAGACGGGTCGCGTCGTAGCCGCCGGCGGCGAACAGGCGCCCGGCGGCCTCGACGATCAGCGCGCGGCGTTCCTCGGTGGGAAGCCGTATGCGAGGAGTGGGCGTGCTCATGTTACTGATGAGTAGCTTAGATGATACGGTGGTCGGTATGACCGACACGACCACCGAGCGGATCCACGACCCGATCCACCGGGTCGCCATGTCCTTCCGTCACGAGGGCGAGAGCCTCTGGGTCTCCACCTGGCTCGAGGACGGCGGACATCTGCCCGAGCACTTCCACCCCTCGCTCGACGAGCACTGGGAGGTGCTCGACGGCACCGCCCAAGTCAAGCTCGCCGGCAGCTGGCGCGAGCTCACCCCCGCGGACGGCCGCCTGCTCGTCGCGCGCAACGTCGCGCACGAGCTCTCCAACACCAGCGGGCGCCAGGTCCGGCTGCAGACCGAGGTGATCCCGGCGGGCGGCCTGGAGGAGTTCCTCACCGAGAGCGCTCGCGCCGCGCGCGAGGGTCTTTACAACCGGCACAACCTGCCGACAAGCGTCCGCGGCGCGGCCTGGCTCGCGGACTTCGCGCTGCGCTTCTCACACGAGACCGTCATGTGCTCCCCGCCGCCGGCGGTTCAGCGCGTCCTGCTCCCGGCGCTGGCGAAGCTCACACGTACTCGTCGTTGAGCCTCCACCACTGATACCAGACTTCGTTCCCTTAGGGAACTAACTGCTCAGAGCACCAGCGTCGCGCCGTAGCGGCGCAGCCAGCGGGCGTGCTCGCGCCAGTCGGGCACGCGCGACTCGAGCAGAGCCCAGAAGGCGGGCGAGTGGTCCATCAGCTCGAGGTGGCAGACCTCATGCTCGACGACGTAGTCGAGGACGATCTCGGGCGCGAGCAGGAGCTTCCAGTTGAAGGACATGTGCCCGGCCTCGGAGCACGAGGCCCAGCGCGTCTTCTGGCCGCGGATCGTGAGCCCGGTGTAGCGC
>JACCSF010000347.1 GCA_013813135.1 Thermoleophilaceae bacterium
CGCCGGAGCGCTGCTGGCGCTCGCCTTGGCGTTCCGACTGGCGCGCCGCCTCGCCGGCGCCGGGCCGGCCGGCGTGCTCGGAGGGGCGGTGGCGGCGGTCGCGCTGTTCCTGACACCGGACTGGTTCCAGTTCGCCGCTCACGGCAGCGAGGCGCCGCTCGCGGTGGCATTCATGCTGTGGGCCATCGAGCGCCATCTGGACGGACGGCCCGGCCACACGGTGGTGATCGGCACGCTGGCCTGCCTCCTGCGCCCGGAGCTGTTCCCGTTCCTGGCCCTCTATGGGCTGTGGGCGTGGCGCGCCGAGCCGCGATTGCGTCCGCTGCTGGCCGGCGCGCTCCTGCTGCTGCCGCTGGCCTGGATCGGCCCGGAGTGGTTCGGCTCGGGCGCCCCGCTCGACGGCGGCGCGCAGGCGCGCAGCGAGCCGGCCTGGAGTCTGTCGCTCGCCGAGCGGCCGTGGCTGCGGGCGCTGGAGCGGGTCCACAACCACGCCGGTTTGCCGCTGGAGCTGCTGGCCCTCGTCGCGCTTGTCGTTGCCGTGGCGCGGCGCCAGCGAGCGGTGCTGGCGCTCGCCGCGGCGGCAGCCGCGGAGGTCGTCCTGTTCGTGGCCATGACCCAGGCCGGCTTCAGCGGCAACCCGCGCTACGTGCTTCCCGCGCTGACGGTCGGGTCGGTGCTGGCCGGTGTTGGCGCCGCGCGGCTGGCGGAGGTGCTGCCCACGCTTGCCGGAGGCCGGGCAGGGGCTCCATGGCGCCTGGCCGGCGCCGCCGCCGCGCTCGCCGCCCTGGCGCTCGCGGGCTCCGGCTTCCTCGACGGGCGCGTGACCCGCCTCGAGCACGAGGCGCATCAAGTGGACGTTCGCATGCAGCTGCACCGGGACCTGGGACGGGCCGTGCGGGAGGTGGGCGGCGCGGCCGCGGTCAGGGCGCTCGGATCGGCGACGTCGAACCGCGCGCTGCACACGCGTCTCGCGTGGGAGCTCGGAGTGCCCATGGAACTGGTCGAGAGCCTCGCCGACTACCGCGTGATCTTCCGCTCGTCGCGTGAGCTGCTGGTCGGCCGCGTGTACATGCGCGGCCGCGCGAAATTCCGCCAGACGCTGGCGCGCGTGGGCAGCATTCGGGTCTACCGGCGCGACGGGATCAGCTTCCCGCACCAGACGCGCGAATGGGAGGCGATCGATCGGCCCTTTACACGACTTTTGCAGGGAATTGACACTCGAGTGCATAGGGGGCGGATTCCGGGGCTCCGGGTGGTAACGAGGTGACTACTCATCGTTCACGGGTTGGAAACACCTCTGCTAGCCTGCATCCTCTCTCGACCCCGGCTGTATGGAGTTCCGACCCTGATGACCACCCTGCTCGCTTACTTGGATCCCGGCAGTGGGAGCATGATCCTGCAGATCCTCGCGGGTGGCCTCGCAGCGGTTGCCGTGACGGCCAAGCTGTACTGGAACCGCATCCTCAGGTTCCTGCGCATCCGTAAGGACGAGCCGGAGGCCGTGAAGGCCGAGCCGGCCTCGGGCAGCGAGTAGCCCTCCGCCTGGGGGAGCCCGCCGGTTGGGGGCGCCGCCCCTGCCGTACGGCGCGGCGCACCCTCTACCATGCCCCGCGCCGTGACCCCGCCCGCTGACGCCAGCAGCCGCCCCGCCGGCCTCGAGCCGGGCTCGTTTCGAGACCCCGAGAGCCGTGTCTTCTACGCGGGCGAGGAGGTCTTTCGCGCGCTCTCGCCGGACGGGCTGAGCGACTTCGAGGCGCTGCGAGGCACCGGTCTACTCGACGACGATCGGGTCGTGCGCACCGAGCTGGTCGCCGACGGCGCCGCCGGCGGGCGTGCTGCCCGCGAGGGGCTGCTCGTGCACGAGCCGGCCGGCGTGCTGCGCCACGAGCGCATCCCGTTCGTGTCATACCCGTACGAGTGGACCTTCTCGATGCTCAAGGACGCGGCGCTCGTGCAGCTCGACCTGCTGCTCGCCTCGCTCGAGCACGACCTCGTGCTGAAGGACTCGACGCCCTACAACGTGCAGTTCAAGGGCGCCCGGCCCGTGTTCGTCGATGTTGGATCGTTCGAGCGCATCCGGGAGGGCGAGCCGTGGGTCGGCTACCGCCAGTTCTGCATGCTCTACCTCTACCCGCTGCTGTTGCAGGCTGTAAAAGACGTTCCCTTTCACCCGTGGATGCGCGGCTCGATCGACGGCATTACCCCCCGGCAGATGCGCAACCTCCTCTCGTTCCGCGATCGCTTTCACAGGGGCATGTTCACGAACGTGTTCCTGCACGCGCGGCTCGAGGACCGCTACGCGGACCGGCCCGACCAGGTCAAGCAGGAGGTACGGCGGGTCTTCAAGAAGGAGCTGTTCGTCGCCAACGTGCGCAAGATGCGCAAGCTCGTCGAGCGTGTCTCGTGGGATCCGCCGGAGGGTGTCTGGACCGCATACGGAGAGCGCAACAGCTACACCGACGACGACGCCGCCCGCAAGGACGACTTCGTCCGCCAGGTGGCCGCGACCCAGCCGTGGAACCTGGTCTGGGACATCGGCGCGAACAACGGCCGCTACTCCCGCATCGCGGCGGAGGGCGCGAGGACGGTCGTCGCGGTCGACGCCGATCAGGGCCCGATGGAGCTGCTCTATCGCGACCTCAAGCAGGAGGCCAACGAGCAGATCCTCACCCTCACGATGAACCTGGCCGATCCGTCGCCCGGCCTCGGCTGGCGCGGGCTCGAGCGCAAGGCGCTGCCCGACCGCGGCAAGCCCGATCTGGTCCTCGCGCTGGCGCTGGTGCACCACGTCGCGATCAGCGCCAACGTGCCGGTCAGGGAGTTCGTCGACTGGCTCTCCTCTCTGGGGTCGGCGCTCGTGATCGAGTTCCCAACGCGCGAGGACCCGATGGTGAAGAAGCTGCTGGCGCCCAAGCGCGACGGGCTGCACCCTGACTACGAGCTCGGCTATTTCGAGCGCACGCTCAGCGAGGCCTTCGAGATCGAGCGGTCCGAGCGCCTGGAGTCGGGCACGCGAGTGCTGTACTTCGCCCGCCCGAAGCGGGGATGAGCACGGCCGAAGCGGCGGCCGGGAGCGAGTCCGCCGGACGCAGCGGCAGCGCTCGCCGACCACCGCTGCGGGATCTGCTCTGGGCCTACCTCGGCTTGGCCGTCCTGTGGACGTTCGCGGTCGCCCAACCGCTGTTCGACCTGCTCAAGGACAACCCCGAGTTCTTCGCCGCGCGCGGCTCGTCCGGCTTCGACGTGATCAGCTTCTCGGTGATGTTGGTGGTGCTGCCGCCGGCGCTGGGGGTGGCGATCGAGCTGCTCGTGGGCTTGGCGGGAGCGCGGGCGCGGCAGGTCGCTCACCTGGTTCTGATCGCGGGGCTGGTCGCCCTGATCGCCGCCCAGGCGCTCAAGAAGTCGATCGACGCCTCCGATGTGGTGCTGATCGTTCTGTCGGTCGCGATCGGCGCCGGTGTGGCCGCGCTCTACTCGAGGGCGGAACCGGTGCGTTCGTTCCTGCGGGTGCTGTCGCCCGCGCCGGTGGTGTTCCTGGCGCTGTTCCTGTTCACGGACCCGATCTCGAAGCTGGCGTTCCCGGACGAGGCCCAGGCGCGCACGATCGGCGGGGTCACCCAGGCGCCGATCGTGGTGGTGCTGCTCGACGAGCTCCCTTCGAGCACCCTGATCGGCGAAGGCGATCGGCTCGACACGCGGCGCTTTCCCGGCTTCGCCGAGCTGGCGCGCAACGCCACCTGGTTCCGGAACGCCTACACGGTCTACGACTCGACCGAGCGCGCGCAGCCGGCGATCATGGACGGCAACCTCCCGGCGAAGGACAAGCTGCCCACGTCCTCCGACCACCCCAACAGCATCTTCTCGTTGTTCGCCAAGACGCACCGGCTGAACGTGTCGGAGGAGGCGACATCGATCTGCTCGCGCGACCTCTGCCAGGACCAGCGGCTCGACGAGTCGTACGGCACCCGGCTGAAGTCGATGAGCGAGGACCTCGGGCTCGTGTGGCTGCACGTCGTTTCGCCCCCGGACATGGAGGCCGACCTGGCGTCGGTCTCGGAGAACTGGGGCAACTTCGGCGGCGCGTCCGAGGTCAAGCCCAACCTGGGCAGCACAGGCGCGGAGCGCAACACCCGCGCCAACCTGAACGGCGGCCGCGAGGCGCGCTTCGAGGGCTGGATCGAGCAGATCCGTCCTGGCTCGCGGCCGTCGCTGAACTTCAAGCACACGCTGCTGCCGCACGTGCCCTGGCAGTACCTGCCCGACGCGCGGCGCTACCGCCGCCAGGCCAACGACGCCATCCCCGGCCTCTCGAATCAGGCGTTCAAGTGGCAGTCCCAGCTGAACGTGCTGCTGCAGCGCCACTTCCTGCAGACGGGCTTCGCCGACCACGAGCTGCAGGAGCTGTGGAAGCACCTGAAGAGGGAGGGGCTGTGGGACAAGTCGCTGATCGTCGTGGCGGCCGACCACGGTGTGGCCTTCCCGCAGGCTCGCGAGCGGCGCCGGCTGACGCGCGCGAACGCAGCCGAGATCGCGCCCGTGCCGCTGTTCGTAAAGGCGCCGGGGCAGAAGCGGGCGAAGACCGACGACGCGTGGGTGTCGACGATCGACATCCTGCCGACCATCTTCGACGTGCTGAACCTGAACCCCCGGGTCAAGATGGACGGGCGGTCGGCCTACTCGGACGAGGTGCAGCAGCGCCAGACCCTGCACATCCTGCTGCGAAACAGCTTCGAGAAGCTCGACATCCCGGCCGCCGACTTCGTCCGCGAGCAGCAGCGCATCATCGACCGCAACCAGGCGCTGCTCGGAACCGGCAGCGACGGCGGCGGCCGCATCTACCGCGTGGGTCCGCATCAGGCGCTGCTCGGCAAGTCGGCCGACGAGGAGGGGCTCCAGCCACTGGATGTGGACCTCGCCTACGGGCCGGACTACGAGAACGTCCAGCCGGACTCGCCCTTCGTGCCGGCCCACGTGGTCGGCCGCGTGCAGGACGGCGGGGACGGGGGGCGCGACATCGCGGTGGCGGTGAACGGCAAGATCGTGGGCGTGGGGGAGACCTTCACGCTCGCGGTCGGCGACGAGGGCGAGCTGGTGTCGGTGTTAGTGCCGCCGGAGTCGTTTCGGCGCGGGCGCAACGACATGCGCGTGTACCTCGTTCCGTGACGACGGCGCCCCGCCGGCGCCCTCACCGCGCCAGCTGCCGCGCCTGCTTCTCCAGCCGGTTGAGCTTCGGGTGCCGCTTCAGCAGCCGCTTCGCCCGCGGGCTTGCCGCCAGCCGCTCGAGCTGCCGCTCCGAGGCCCGTGCCGCTGCGGCCGGCTGGCCGGCTGCGTGCGCCAGGTCCAGTGCCAGGTAGAGGAAGTAGTTCGCCTGCTCCAGATAGAGCGTCCGGTACTGCGCCCACGGCACGTGTCCCGCGCCCTGCTGGTGCTGCAGCCACGCGGGTACGCCCGCCCTGAGCATCGCGCCGGCGGTGGCGTCCGACCAGGCCGACGACACCACGTTGTCGGCTGTGCCGTGGAAGAACAGGCCGAAGGCGTCGCCGGGGCTCGCGAACACGCCGTTGGGCAGTCCGCCCGAAACGGAGACGAAGCCGCTCACGGTCGACGGGAAGCCGGCGTTGCCGCTGCTGCCGACGTCCTCGGAGTGCAGACCGACGAGCGCGGCGGTGATGCCGCCCGCCGACTCGCCTCCGATGCCGATACGGCTCGTGTCGATCCCGTAAGTGGCGGCGTTGGCGCGCAGCCAGCGCACGGCAGCCTGCGCGTCGTGCTGGGCCTCGAGGGCTGCCACCGTGCAGGTCGACGAACCGGGGTTGGCCACGCACCCGGAGCCGAGCAGGCGGTAGTTGATCGACACGACGACGTAGCCGAGCCTGGCGAACGTGTTGGCCACGTCCACCGGCACGACGTTTGTCTTGTCGCCCCCGCTGAAGCCACCGCCGTGGACCCACACGAGGGCCGGACGGCTGGTCGCGGTGTCGCTGGCAGGCGGGCGGTAGAGGTCGAGCGTGAGCGCCACGGGATTGCCCTGCCCATCTGGCGCCGTCCCGTACTGGAGGTTGCTCGTGACCGTGACGGCGTTGAACACCTGGTCGCGGTAGCGCAGCGTCTCGTCCCCCGGAGGTCGCGGAACGGTGCAGCCCGTCGTCAGCCCGATCGCCACGGCGACAAGCGCCGCCAGTCCCTTGCGCCTACCGTTCACTCCGAGTCCTCCCTCGCCCCGGCGGCCGGGCGGCCGCGACGGTCATCCTAGCCGCACTAGAGGTCCGCTAGGCACTTCTCGACGCCCTCGAGCAGATCGTCGCTGCCGTCGCCGACATACAGGAGCGTCCCGCCGATCTGCTCCGCTCCCTCGCCCCTGCCCTGGAACTGCTCCGCCTCGGCCTCGCCCGCGGTGAGGAAGAATTTGATTCGCGGCGGGTTCGCGCCGCCGTCGATGACGATCTCCTGCTCGCCTTCGGGGCCCTCCAGCCGGGCGTCGATCCCAGCGTCCTGGAGGCACGTCATCGCGGCCGTGCGGTCGTCCAGGTCATCGCTTCCGCCGGCGTCGTCGGAGCCCAGTCCGCACGCCGGCAGCGCGACCGGCACGAGCGCGAGCGTGAGCAGGAGGACGGAGGGTTTCAAGGGCGGCTGAGCGTATATGAGCCGGGGGCTCACGCCCCCGGGCCCCGGTGGCTCGTCACCGGGTCAGCGCAGCACGCGCGTCTTGCGCCAGCGTTTGCGCAGGTCGAAGTACACCGGCTTTCGCTCGTTGAACTCCTCGATCAGGCTCTTGTTGTTCCACGGTGGCGTGGACCAGCCGCCGGGGGCGCCGCCGGACCAGGTCGGGTCCACGCGGAAGTCGCGCAGCGCCCAGTGGATCGAGCCCGCCACGTACGGCTTGGAGGCGTGAATGCGCAGGTGCTCGAGCACGAACCGGCGCTGGTACTGGCGGCTGCCCGGCTGGCTGGCCGGCCCGTCGCGTACGGCCTCAGCCCCGAACTCGGTGATCATCAGTGGCAGGTTCGGGTTGGCGGCGTGGACCTGGTCGAGGTAGTCGCTCAACTCCGCGGTCGTGGTCGGCGCGCGCACGAGGTCGGCCTTGTACGAGTCGTACCAGCCGAAGTAGTCGTTCACGCCGAGCGCGTCGAGCCGGCGATAGACGGAGCTGGTCACCGGCTCGCCCGCGCGCGACTGGCGGTCGATTGCCACCAGGC
Organism: Thermoleophilaceae bacterium; assembly: GCA_013813135.1. Classification (GTDB taxonomy): domain Bacteria; phylum Actinomycetota; class Thermoleophilia; order Solirubrobacterales; family Thermoleophilaceae; genus JACVRW01. The sequence goes on from JACCSF010000347.1 coordinate 7,197, forward strand.
GCGTGTCGTCGAGCTCGCGCACCGCGGCCGCGCCGTCCTCGATGAAGCGCGCCAGCCCGGGACCGACGATGCCGAGCTCGGATCGGTTGCCGGCCGGCTCGTTCGCCAGCGACCACGTCATCACAGACGCGTGGTTGATGTTGTTGCGCACGGTCAGCACGACCGCCCGCTTGGCGGCGGCACGCACCGCGGTCTCGTTGAAGTAGGTGTTCGGGACCTGGTAGACGGGTGCGTCGACCCAGTAGAGGATCCCGTACTTGTCGAAGGCTTCGAGGAAGGCGGGGTGGAGCGGGTAGTGCGAGCGCGTGATCGTGGCCCCGAGGTCGCGCAGCCGCGAGACGAGCAGCGAGCGCGTGCTGCGCGACAGCGCGCCGCCCTCCTTGCGGTCGTCCTCGTGGATGCTCGCGCCGCGCGCGTTCAGGCGCCGGCCGTTGAGGAGGATCACGCCGCCGAGCGCGGCCTCCAGCTTGCGCACCCCGAAGCGCAGCCGGTAGGCGGCACGCGTCTCGTCGCCCTCCTCGGCGGAGACCGTCATCGGGTAGAGCTCGGGCCGACCGGGCTGCCACAGGCGCGGGCGCTTGATCGTGAAGGTCTCGGTGAGCACGCGCGGGGCGTTGGCGGGCACCTCCTTCCCCTTCAGCTCGATGCGCTCGCCGTCGACAGCCATGACGAGGTCCACCTCGCGGTCCTTGTCGGTCAGGTTGCGCAGGTAGGCGCGCACCTCCACCTTGGCCGGCCCGCCCACCTTCGGCAGGCGCGGCAGGACGTGGACGTCCTCTATGTCGATCGTGTCGATCCTGCGCACATAGACCTCGCGCAGCAGGCCGCCGAAGTTCCACCAGCCGCCCGTGCCGTAGCCGTTGAAAGCCGCCGGGCGCCAGTGCGTGAGATCCCGGTTGCTGCGCAGCGACGACACCTTCACCACGAGCGTGTTGCGCCCCTTGCGCAGCCCATCCAGGTCCATCTCGAAGGGGAAGTAGCCCGTGTACGCGCCGATCGCCCTGCCGTTGAGCCACACCTTCGTCCGGTAGTTGGCGCCCTCGAAGCGCACGTTCCAAAAGGTCCGCTTCGCCTCGTCCTTGGGGACCGCGGGAAGCGTGAACTCTTTGCGGTACCAACCCACCGACGCCATGTCGAACTCGGTGTCCGTCGCGTTCCAGTTGTGTGGCACGCGGATCGCCGTCCAGCCGTTGAGGTCGTCCTGTGCGTACCAGCGCTCCGTGTCGCCCACGAATGTGTCGTCCTGGCGGAAGTACCAGGTGCCGCCGAGCAGCTGGCGCGTGGTCTGGCCCTCGTAGATGAGCGGCTTGCCACCGGGTGGCTCGACAACGAGCGGCGGAGGGGGAGGCGGCGCCGGCTCGCCGCTCGGGGGGCCGGGCTGGCCGCCCTGCGCGGACGCAACGGGGGGCAGCGCGGCTAGCGCAACCAGCATGGCCAGAGATGTCAAACGGAAACGCACAGTCCGAAGCGAGGCGCAGCAGCGTAACGACTGCGCCGAACGGGTAAACGAGTACGACTGCTACCGTGCACGACGACCGGCTCTCCGGGGCCGGTTTTCCTTGCGCAGGAACGCTCGCCCACCAGCCGCGTCGCACGCGGGGGCCGTTCGAGTCAGCCCATGAACCGACGCTTCGCGCTCATCCAAGCCCTGGTCTCCCTGATCGCGCTCACGGCCGTCGTGTGGTGGGCGTCGAACCAGGACGCCCCCGAGTTCCCGACCGGCGGCGATGCGGTTGCATGGCTGGTCGCCGCCGTGTTGCTATACGCGGTCGCGACCATCATGCGCGGCGAGCGCTGGCATTGGATTCTGACGGTGGCGGGCGTGCGCACGCACCGCAGCGACTGCTACGCGCTGACCGCGGTCGGCTACATGGGCAACAACGTGCTGCCCGCGCGCGCGGGAGAGGCACTCAAGGTCGTGCTCCTGTCGGCCCGCTGCGACGCGAGCAAGCGCACGCTGCTCGGCTCCGTCGTGGCAGAGCGCATACTCGACCTGCTGGCGCTCGCGGCGATCTTCGTCGTGGTGGTCTACGGCGCGCTCAGCTCGAGCGTGCTCCCGACCGACCGGCCGCTGCTCGCCGGCGGCATCGGAGTGGTCGTCCTGGTGCTCGCCGGCGTAGGGCTCTGGGTCCTGCGCCGCCACCACGTCTTCGAGCGCGTCCGCGACTGGCTGCGACCGCTGGCCGACGCGCCGCGCGCTCTGCTGGGCCGCGGGGGCGCGCTGCTGCTGGTCGGCACGTTCGTCCTGTGGGCCTTCGAGGCCGCCGTCTACCTCGCGGTGGCACGCGCGGTCGACCTCGACTTCAGCATCACAGGAGCGCTCTACCTCGTGGCGCTCACCAACTTCGTCGCGGCGCTGCCCGCCGCTCCCGGGTCGATCGGGACCTTCGACGCCGCCGTCGCGTTCGGGGCGCGCCGGCTCGGGGCCGCCGGCTCGATGGCGGTGACCTACATGCTGCTGCTGCGCTTCGTGCTCTACATCCCGATCACGGTCGTGGGACTCGTGATCCTGGTCATGCGCTACGGCGGCTGGTCGCGACTGCGCTCGGCCGTCCGACTCAGCGCGGAGGCCGAAGCCGAGGCGACCCGCGCCTAGCCCGCGTCGATGCGGGAGGCCGTCGCACAGTTCCGCACACCCGCCCGGCGCGAGCAGGGCGACACGAGCCGGGCCGGCGCGCGCCGGCGGACCGGATTCGCGGGCTGGTCCCACGGCGCGCAGATGGGTGCGATCATCGCCGGCTGCCTGGCCGTGGCGGGCGTCACGCTGCTGTTCCCATCGACGCCGACCTACGACCCGTGGGCGTGGATCCTCTGGGGCCGCGAGGTCGTGCACCTCGACCTGGTGACAGAGGGCGGCCCATCGTGGAAGCCCTTCCCGATCCTGTTCACCGTCCCGTTCTCGCTGTTCGGCCAGGACATCGCTCCATACCTGTGGATCTGGCTCGCGCGCGCGGGCGGCCTGTTCGCGTGCGTGATGGCCTACCGCATGGCGAGCCGCCTGATCGGCGGGCGCCTGTACGGGGCGATCGCCGGGGTGTGCGCGTTCGCCGCCCTGTTGTCCAGCAACAAGTTCGTGCGCGACGCCGCGCTCGGCAACTCGGACCCGATGCTGGGCGGCATCGTGCTGTGGGCCTTCGAGCGCCACCTCGACGGGCGCCGCGACCACGCGCTCTACCTCGGCGTCGCGGCCGCGTTCATGCGCCCCGAGGCGTGGCCCTTCCTGGCGCTCTACGGGCTGTGGCTGTGGTTCACCGATCCGCAGCTGCGCAGGCGGCTCGTGGTGTTCGCCCTGGTGGTGCCCGCAGTGTGGTTCCTGCCCGAGTGGTGGGGCTCGGGAGATCCGCTGCGCGCCGGCTCGCGGGCCAACGCCCCCAACCCCGGCAGCGCGGCCTTCGACGACATCCCCGCAGTGGCCGTGCTGCGGCGCTTCGTGCAGGTAACGATCGCCCCTGTCGAGCTCGGCACGATCGCGGCGGTCGGCTACTCGCTCGTCATGTGGCGCCGCTACCGCAGCGAGCGAGAAACGCTCGCGCTCGCCATGGGCGGTTTGGCCTGGTTCGTGGTGGTGGCCGCCATGACGCAGGCGGGCTTCGCCGGCAACCAGCGTTACCTGATCGTCACCACCTCGGTGGTCTGCGTGCTCGGAGGAATAGGCGCGGTGCGCGTGCTGCAGGGCGTGGAGTGGGTCGCCGCCAGGTGGTTCGGCCCACGGCGCGCGCCGGCCCTCACGGCGGGCGCGCTGCTGCTCGGGGTGCTGGCGGGCTCACCGACGATCGTCGCCAAGGCGAACAACGAGGCGCGCGTGCGCGGCGGCCTCGAGCACGAGGCGTACCTGTGGCATGACCTCAAGGGCCTGATCGACGAGGCCGGCGGCAAGAGGGAGCTGCTGGCCTGCGGCGGCGTCTTCAGCGGCCCCTTCCAGACGCAGATGGTCGCGTACGAGCTCGGCATCCACGGCATCCAGGTGGGCTGGAAGGTCACGCCGCCGCCGGGGGTCGTCTTCCGCACCCGGACGGTCCCCGACGGACCGCTGGTGACCAAGCCGACCGACGACAGGTATCGCCTGGTGGCAACGAACGGAAAGTGGCGGCTGCTGACCGTGCCGCCCGTGGGGCGTACCGACTGCCCCAAGGCGAGTCCCTCGGCACCCACGTCCGGCACCGCCGGCAACGTCGCGACCAAGGACACCGAGCTCGAGGTGATCGGCGAACCCGCAAAAGCCGCAAGGGTCCCCGTAGGCGTCGCGGTGACTCACTAGGATCGCCGGGTTGGCATCCGTCGCATCACGCATCCGTCCGCTGCCGAGCGTCCGCTCGCTGCCGTCCAGCTTCGTGCTGCCCGCCCTCGTGCTGGTCGGTCTGCTCGCCGTCTCGTTCTACCTGCGCACGGACTCGCTGGGCAAGTCCCTGTGGATGGACGAGGGGCTGTCGATAGGGATCGCGTCGCAGCCGCTGTTCGACATTCCGAGCGTGCTGCGGGTAGACGGGTCGCCGCCGCTCTACTACATGCTGCTGTCGGCCTGGATGGACGTGACCGGCTACGGGCCGGCCGAGACCCAGGGCATGTCGGTGGCAATCGCGCTGCTGGCCGTGCCCGGCGGGCTGTGGGCCGGCTGGAGCCTGTTCGGCCGGCGCGCCGGGCTGATCTGCGCCGCCCTGTGCGCGGTCAACCCGTTCCTCACCGCGTACGCCCAGGAGACGCGCATGTACGCGCTCATGCTGGTGCTCTCGCTGCTCGCAACGGCCGCGTTTCTGCACGTGTTCGCGTTCGGCCGGCGCCGGTACCTGCCGCTCTTCTCGGTGCTGCTCGCGCTGATGCTCTATACGCACAACTGGGGGCTGTTCCTCGCGGCCGGGCTGGCCTGCGCGCTGGTCCCGTGCTGGTACGTGTCCGAGGTCCGCTCGAGCTTCTGGAAGGACGCGCTGATCGGCTTCGGCTTCGCGGGCCTGCTCTACGTGCCGTGGCTTCCGACGCTCCTGCACCAGGTACAGCACACCGGCGCGCCGTGGCTCAACCCGCCCAACTTCGGCGCACCCGTACAGATCTCGAAGTCGCTGCTCGGTGGCGGCACGCCCACCGTCGCACTGCTGCTGGCGGGCGGGTCTGGCATCGCGGCGGTGATCGCCCGCCGCGTGGAGGACCGCGAGCGGACCGCCGTGCTGGCCGGCGCGGTGACGGTGCTCGCCACGCTCGCCGTGGCGTGGCTGGTGTCGCAGGTGTCGCCGGCCTGGACCACCCGCTACCTCGGCGTGCTGCTCGGGCCGATGCTGCTGGTCGCCGCCCTCGGGCTCGCGCGCGCCGGGGCGCTCGGCTTCGTGGCCCTCGTGATCATCCTCGGCATCTGGGCGATCCCGCGCTCCTACGGGCTCGACAACAAGTCGAATGCCTCGGATCTGCGCAAGGCGGTCGTCCCCGAGCTGCAAGAGGGGGACTTGGTCGTGTCCATGCAGCCCGAGCAGGCGCCGCTGCTCGCCTATCACCTGGAGGACCTGGGCGGGGCGCCCAAGCTGCGCTTCGCGAGCCCGCTCGGTCAGGTCGAGAACGACCGCGTCATGGACTGGACCGACGCATACGACAAGCTCAAGGACGCGACACCTGCCACGAACCTGCAACCCCTGCTTGCTAACCTGCCGCCCGGCGGCCGGGTCCTTTTCGTCTACCCGGTCACTGCACGCGCGGACGACTGGGACGCCCCGTGGACCGAGTTCGTGAGGCGCCGGGCGGCGCAGTGGGGCGCGGTGCTTGCCGCCGACAGGGACTTCAAGATGGTGGCCGCGGTGCCGCCTAACTATCGGCGTGCCACCCGTATCGGCGTGCGCGGCGTGGTCTACGAGAAGACGGGAACGGGATGACGAACGAGAACACCGAAGCGGAAGCGTCCGGCTCGGTCGGACGCGCACCGATCGCCTCCCAGCTGGCGCGCCTGGAGCTGCGCCAGAAGCCGACCGTGATCCTGGGCGCAGGGCCGGCGGGCCTGACCGCCGGCTACCTGCTCGCCAAGCAGGGGCTGCCCGTGGTGGTGCTGGAGGCTGAGGACCAGGTGGGCGGCATCGCCAAGACGGCGGTGCGCGACGGCTACCGGTTCGACCTCGGCGGCCACCGCTTCTTCACCAAGGCCAAGGAGGTCGACGACCTCTGGCACGAGATCATGCGCGAGGAGTTCCTCGAGCGTCCGCGCATGTCGCGCATCTACTGGCGCGACCGCCGCGGCCGCACGAAGTTCCTCGACTACCCGCTCCGCGGGCCGGACGTGATCAAGAAGCTCGGGCCGGTCGATCTCACCAAGGCGCTCCTGTCCTACCTCTGGGCGGCGATCAAGCCGAAGGGCAGGGAGGAGACCTACGAGCAGTGGGTCTCGAACCGCTTCGGCCGCTGGCTCTTCAACCAGTTCTTCAAGTCCTACACGGAGAAGGTATGGGGCGTTCCGACGTCCGAGATCCGGGCCGACTGGGCCGCCCAGCGGATCAAGAACCTGTCGTTCTTCAGCGCCGCCAAGTCCGCCTTCTTCGGGAACAAGGACGACAAGGTCACCAGCCTGATCTCGAAGTTCAACTATCCCCGCTACGGCCCGGGCCAGATGTGGGAGACGATGACCGACGACATCCAGCGGCTCGGCGGCAAGGTGCTCCTGAACACGCGGGTGAACAAGCTCGAGTTCGAGGGTGACCGGTGCGTGCGCGTCTGGGCGGGCGATCAGAGCTGGGAGCCGTCCGCGGTGATCTCCTCGCTGCCGCTGCGCAACACCGTCGGCATGGCCGAGCCGAAGCCGCGTCCCGAGGTGATGGCCGCGGCCAGGGGCCTGCGGTATCGCGACTTCCTGACGGTGGCGGTGGTGCTCAACGGGGAGGACCTCTTCCCCGACAACTGGATCTACATCCACGACCCCAACGTGAACGTCGGCCGCATCCAGAACTTCCGCTCGTGGAGCCCGTGGATGGTCCCCGACCCGACGAAGGCCTGTGTCGGGATGGAGTTCTTCTGCTTCCAGGGCGACGAGCTCTGGGAGACCGACGACGACAAGCTCGTCAAGCTCGGCATGCGCGAGCTGGAGAAGCTCGGACTGGCGCGGCAGGACCAGCTCGAATTTGGGTTCGTCGAGCGGGTGCCGAAGGCCTACCCGATGTACGACGCCGACTACTCCGAGCGCGTCCACGCGATCCGCTCGTGGCTCGACGGTCTCGACAACTTCATCCAGGTCGGCCGCAACGGGCTGCACCGGTACAACAACTCGGATCACTCGATGCTCACCGCCATGCGCGCGGTGGACAACCTCGTGAAGGGCACGGATCACGACATCTGGGCCGTGAACGCCGAGTCGGCGTACCACGAGGAGGATCAGCAGGACGAGCAGCAGCCGTACATCGAGGCTCCGGAGACGGACGCGATGAAGGAGCCGCTACACCGGTAGTCGCCGCCCTGCCGAGCGTCTGGCTCGCCTCAGCGAGGGGCTTCCCGGCAACGGCTAGCGTCCCGCCGTAGCTACTCGTAGTACGGCAGCGGCCCGCCGGCCGCGTCGAGGATCGTGCTGTACAGCTCCGCGCTGACGCCGGGGTGCTTCCTGAGCACGTCGAAGAACTCATGCGGGTCGGTCGGCAGGTTGTAGAGCGTGCGCTCTTCGCCGCGGTTGTCGCCGATCAGCACCCAGTCGTCCGTGCGGATGAAGAAGCGGTTGTACATGCCGCCGTAGTGGAAATCGCGCCGCTCGGGCGGCTCGCCGCCGGTCAGCACGGGGGAGAGGTCGGTGCCCTCCATCCAGCGTGGCGGCTTGATGCCCACCAGCGACAACAGCGTCGGGCCGACGTCGTGGGTGGAGGCGAAGTAGGTGCTGGTCTCGCCGGCAGCCCTGCCGTCGGGGTGGGCCATGATGAACGGCACCTGCGCCAGCTCGGGGTGCAGCTGGGAGGGGACCTTGCCCGTGTATCCGCGCTCGCCCAGCAGGTAGCCGTGGTCGCTGAGCAGGATCACCACCGTGTTCTCCTCGAGGCCGGCGGCCCGGAAGCGCTCCATGAAGTGACCTAGCCAGCGGTCGGTCATCGTCACCTCCGCCGCATAGATCGCGTGCAGGTGGCGGATCATCTCGTCCGTGAACTTGCGCGCGAAGCCGTACTTGGTCACGCCGATGTTGGGCCCCGTGTAGCTCGGGTCCCTGTACATGTCGACGTACTTGGGCGGCGGGCTCCACGGCTCGTGCGGGTCGAAGCAGTCGACCACCAGGCAGAAGGGCTGGCGCACGCGGGCCTGCTTGAGCGCGTCCGCCGCGCTCTTGAACACGCGCGCCGCGCACGTCTCCTCCTCGTCGACGCCCGCGCCGGTGTTGGCCAGGTACTTGCGCATCCCGGGGACGTAGCGATCGTCGCGCAGCGGCTCGGGCAGCCAGTCGTAGACCACGCTCAGCGGCACGGATTCGGGGGGATTGATGGTGCCGGACTGGCCGACGACCGTGAACCAGCCGTCGAAGCTCTCGCGGAACGGCTCGTAGGCGTCGGTGAACGCCGTGTGCGGGTTGTCAGACACCTGCCCGACCCAGTAGCCGTGCCTGTGCAGCTCCCGCGTGAAGGTGTGCTCGAGGTCGTCGATCGGCAGCCAGCCCGGGCTGTTTCCGAGCTCCTTGTTGGGCATCCAGTTCCGGAACGGGAAGATCCGCTTGGTGGTGAAGATCGAGCGCCGCGCGGGGATCGTGACCATCGCCTCCGGGAAGGCGCGGTTGAAGCGCAGACCGCGGGCGGCCAGAGCGTCCACGTTGGGTGTCCTGATCTGCGGCGAGCCGTACGCGCCCACGTGGTCTGGGCGCAGGCTGTCGATGATCAGCAGCAGCACGTTCATCTTGCCGGGCGAGCCGGTCTCGTCCATCGAGCATCCGGCCGCCGGGAGCAGCGCAGCACCCGCCGCACCGGCGGCGCCTGCCTGGAGGAACCGGCGGCGGTTGACGTGCATGCGGGCGCGGAGGCTAGCGAACGTCTTGTGGCTCTCCGCCAAGTGTGTCCGGGTTGGCGCCCGGATTCTCAACGGCGCGGCTCGGGTGCCGATCACAAGTGGAGATGCATCGACTTGGACCGACCCTGCTCGCGCTGTTGGTGGCGCTCGCCACGGCCTCCGCGGCCGCCGCCCAGACACCCCCGATCCACCCGCTCGGCCGGATGGCTCCGCCCGAGTTGGCGGAGGAGCCGGCCTCGGTTCCGCGCGGGCCGGTCGGGGACTACCCCGACGACTGGGCGAAGTGCGTGCGGGACCAACCGCCCGGGCCGCAGCTCTACCCGCACGAGCTCGACGTACGCGCGGTGGACCCGGCGGCTCCGAACCCCCTGGTCGGCACGAAGTGGTTCGTCGACCGCTTGGAGCCCGCCTATCTGAACTGGGCGCGCTGGAAGCGCAGCGCGCAGAACGGCAAGGCCGACACGATCTGGAAACTCGCTCGCGAGCCGCGCTTCCGCTGGTTCGGGCGCTTCACGCGGCCGCGCATGAAGAAGAAGGTGCGCGGATTCCTCGACCGGGTCCAGTGCGACCAGCCCGGGGCGGTGCCGTTCATGGTCGTGATGCGCCACATCGGGAACTCGTGCCGGCCCGGCTACCTGGCCGGCGGCGAGGCCGAGGACCGGCGCACGATGAAGTGGTACGACGACTTCGCCGAGGTGATCGGCGACACGCGCGTCGTGATCGGCTTCGAGCCCGACTCGCTGGGCACGCTGGACTGCCTCGCGCCTCACCGCAGGGACGACCGGCTGCAGGTGCTGCGCCACGGCGTGGACGTGCTCTCTCAGCTTCCGAACGCGACGATCTACCTCGAGGCGGGCGCCTCCGACTGGGAGCCGGCCGAGCGCACGGCAAGGCAGCTGCGCGTGATCGGGATCCACAAGGTGCGCGGCTTCATGCTGAACGTCACCCACCACGACTGGACGCGCTACAACGTCCAGCACGGGCTCGAGATCTCGCGGCTCGTGGGCGGAAAGCACTTCATCGTCAGCACGAGCTACAACGGCCGTGCCCGCTCCACTACCGCAGGTGGATCAGCCATGCCCGGCATATCTGGCGCACGATCAACGTGTGGTGTCATCCCGGTCTGCGCGGGCTGGGCCCGGCGCCCACGACCGAGACCTCCAACCGCATGGTCGACGCCTACCTCTACATCAACCGGCCGGGCTACTCGGCGGGCGCCTGCAACGGAGGGCCGCTGCCGGCCGGCACGTGGTGGCCCGCGCGCGGCCTGATGTACGCGAAGTACGCGACCGACTGGGAGGCGCCCCCGGCGGGCACCAGGTACGGCCACTACAAGCGCTACTCGCTGCGGGCCCTCGGGGCTTTCAACTGATGGCGGCCAGGGGCCTCACGCCCGGTCACGAGCGTCGGGCAGGAGATGCGCTCCCACTGATTAGGAGAAGGGCTCCGGCTCCCTTGCCTTCGGGATCCGGATCAGCGGTGGGCCGTAGGCCTGGTCGCAGTCGCGGAGCCGGTGGAGGCGCACCGTTGGTCCGGGGCGGTGGTACTCCGGCGGGTAGTAGTTGTAAGAGAGGTCGAAGCTGAACGGGACGGGGTCGGAGCCCTTGTCGTACGGGCTGAATTCCCGTACCAGGGCTGACTCGCGCTCGAGCCGCTCGTAGTAGGCGCGGGCGCGGCGGTCGCCCGCCTCGAGCGCCCGGTCGCGCACCACGTTCACCGTCACGACCAGGCAGTAGCCGTAGAGGCGGTAGTCGTCGATCACGTCCGGCCCGAGCACGGCGTGGTAGGAGGAGGCGCGCACGCCGCCGTCCGGCCGTACGAACAGGCCGGGCTTGTACTGGTCGCACACACGCCGTCCGGCGGCCGCGACGTACGACCAGCCGCGCTCGGTCCAGCCGGAGCGCTGCGGGCAGCGCGACAGCCAGGCGGGCATACGGCCCTCCGGGTTCGAGCGGAAGTAGCGCCCCGGGACCGCTGGCTCGATCGACACGCGCAAGCCCGGCGGGTATTGCTCGTCGAGGAAGGCGCGCGCCTGGCTGAGGGTGTCCTCGCGGCCCAGCACCTGCGCGGTGCGCACGTCGGCCAGCAGCGGCTGTGCGATCACCACCAGCGCGAGCGCCGCGGTGGCCGCGATCTGCCAGCCGCGCCGGGGGAGCAGCTCGGCGCCGCGCACGACGGCCACCGAGGCCAGCATCGCCAGCGCCGGGTAGGCGGGCAGCAGCCAGCGCCCGAAGTAGCGCGACTGCAGCGCCAGATAGGCGAACAGTACGATCGGCAGCGCCACCAGCACCAGGCCGCGCACCGGGTCGCGCCGCAGCACCAGCACCGCCCCCGCCAGCGCCGCGGCGATGCCGGCCCAGCCGAGCCCCCAGGTGAGGCTGTCGAGGTAGTAGGTGAAGCCACCCGAGTGCTGGCCGGGCTTCGGATCGCCGGCGGCCACTTCGGCCTGGTCGCGCAGGTCGGTCCACCAGTCCCCGAGGGAGCCGAACACGTAGGGGTCGAGCAGCGCGAAGACGACGGCGGCGGCGAGCCCGCCCAGGACGAGCCCCGCCAGCGGGCGCGCGCGGTCGGCCCGCAGCCGTGCGAGCGCCGCGATGGCGAGCGGCAGCAGCACCAGCCCCGCCGTGTACTTGAAGGCGATCGCCAGGCCCGCGGCGGCGCCGGCAAGCGCGTAGTCGCGCGTGCGCCCCTCGTCGGCGGCGCGCACCGACCACGTCAGCGCGAGCGCGATGCCCGCCAGAGCCCCAACGTCGGTGACGGCCACGCGCGAGTAGGCGACGGGCAGGAACGCGAAAGCCAGCACCGCCGCGGCCACCAGCCCCTCGCGGACGCCCCACAGCCGCTTGGCGGCGGCGTAGGTGGCCGCGACGCCCGCCATGCCGAGCACCGCCGCCACAGTCCGGGCAATGATCCACATCTGCGCTGGGTCCTTGTCGAACTGGTCCGTGACGTTCCCGTAGGGCAGGCCGAACAGGAAGCCGAGCGGGCCGTAGAGCACCCGCAGCGTGGCGTAGACCAGGTACGTGTAGGCGGCCGGGTTTTGGTAGTAGCCGGGATCGAGGTCCTGCCAGAACATCTCGACCGCCCGGCTCGTGAAGTGGGAGGCCTCGTCGATGGAGTAGACGAACGGCAGCCCGTAGTCGTTGTTCCACACGCGCAGGGCAAAGCCCGCGACGAGGATCAGCGCCAGGATCAGGCGGTGCACGCGGCGGAACGCTAGCCAGAACGGCGCAGACCCTCAGGTATCGTTGACTGCCGGGTCAAGAATGCCTCCCATGGCGGTCACAGAGCACGACACGCGGCATCTGCTGAGGGCGATCGAGCTCGCCGAGCGCGCCCGTGGGCAGACGAGCCCCAACCCGATGGTGGGGGCGGTCGTCGTCAAGGGGGGCCGGGTGATCGGCGAGGGCATCACGCAACCGCCCGGTCAGGCGCACGCCGAGCGCGCGGCGCTGGACGACTGCAGCGAGGACCCTGCCGGCGCCACGATGTACGTCTCGCTCGAGCCGTGCTGCCACCAGGGCCTCACGCCGCCGTGCACGGAGGCGATCCTCGAAGCGGCCATCTCGCGAGTGGTGATCGCCTCCGACGACCCCACCAAGAAGGCCTCCGGCCGGGGGCCGGGCATCCTGCGCGACGAGGGCATTGACGTGGTGTGGGTGGACGGCGAGGTCGCCGAGGCCGCGCGATTGCTCAACCAGCCCTTCCGCAAGCACGCGCGCACGGGGCGCCCGCTCGTGATCTTCAAGTCGGCCATGACGCTCGACGGCAAGGTGGCCACCGTGACCGGCGACTCGCAGTGGATCTCGGGCGAGGTCAGCCGCGCCCGAGCGCACCGCTGGCGCGCCGAGTCGGACGCGGTGGCGGTCGGTATCGGCACCGCCCTCTTCGACGATCCCCGCCTCACCGCGCGCATCGAGGGCGTCGCGCGCCAGCCGCGGCGCGTGGTGTTCGACTCGGAGGCGCGCCTGCCGGTTTCCTCACAGCTCGTGCGCGGGGTGGCGGAGGTCCCGGTGACAGTCGTCTGCTCGCGCGCCGCGACGCGCACCTCCGTGCAGGCGCTCGAGGCCGCCGGGGTCGACGTGATCGTCGCCACCGGCCAGAACGAGCGAGCCCGCGTGGAGCATGCCCTCGACGCGCTCGGCGCGCGCGACGTGCAGTCGCTGCTGCTGGAAGGCGGCCCGCACCTGGCCGGCGCCTTCCTGGAGGCAGGGGAGATCGACGAGGCGCGCATCTTCATCGCGCCGCTGATGACCGGTGGGCGCGGGGCGCGCACCGCGGTCGAGGGCATCGGCATCGAGAAGATCGGCGCGGCGCCACGGGCGCTGCACGTCGACGTCGACCGGCTCGAGGACGACGTGCTGATGATCGCGAGGTTCCGCGAGTGGTAGCGCGGCAGGAGGGGTGAGGGTGTTCACGGGACTGGTGGCAGGCACGGGAACGGTGCGTTCGCTGCGCAACGGGCGGCTCGAGGTCGACACCCCGCTCGCAGCCGAGCTGGCGCCGGGTGACTCGATCGCGGTCAACGGCGTATGCCTCACCGCCGTCGATCCCAGTCAGGAAGCCTTCGCCGCCGACGTGATGCCCGAGACCCTGCGCCGCTCCTCGCTCGGGCCGCTCGCTGACGGCGACGAGGTGAACCTCGAGCTTCCGCTGCGTCCGAGCGACCGTCTCGGCGGCCACGTCGTGCAGGGCCACGTCGACGGCACGGGGACCGTCGAGGAGGTGCGCGAGGACGGCTTCTCGCGCGTGGTGAGGATCGCCGCCGGCCCCGAGCTGCTGCGCTACGTCGTGGAGAAGGGCTCGATCGCGGTGGACGGCGTGTCGCTCACGGTCAGCGCCGTCGACGACGATACCTTCGAGGTGTCCCTGATTCCGGAGACGCTGGAGCGCACGACGTTTGGGTCTGCGGCGCCGGGGCGGACCGTCAACCTGGAGACCGATGTGCTCGCCAGGTACGTTGAGAAAGCGATCCGTGCGCACGCGGCCGAGCCGCGCGCTTCGGCCGAGCAGCGAGCATGAGCCCATTCAGCCCGATCGAGGAAGCGCTCGAGGACGTCCGCGCCGGCCGCATGGTCGTGGTCTGTGACGCCGAGGACCGCGAGAACGAGGGCGACCTCACGCTGGCCGCCCAGTTCGCCACGCCGGAGGCGATCAACTTCATGGCGATGCACGGGCGCGGGCTGATCTGCCTGGCGCTGCCTCCGGAGCGTTGCGACGAACTGGGGCTCGACCTTATGGCGGCCAAGAACGAGTCGCCCTTCCAGACCGCGTTCACCGTGTCGGTCGAGGCGCGCGAGGGCATTACCACCGGCATCTCGGCGCACGACCGTGCGCACACGATCCAGGTGGCGATCGACCCGACCTCCGGGCCGCCCGACCTCGTCCAGCCGGGGCACATCTTCCCGCTCAAGGCCAAGGCGGGGGGAGTGCTTGAGCGCACCGGCCAGACGGAGGCGGCCGTCGACCTCGCCCGGCTCGCGGGCCTGAACCCGAGCGGAGTGATCTGCGAGGTGATGAACGACGACGGCACGATGGCGCGCGTGCCCGACCTGGAGGCGTACTGCGCCAGGCACGGGCTGAAGATGATCACCGTCGCCGACCTGATCGCCTACCGGCGCCTTCACGACAAGCTGGTCGAGCGCGTGGTCGAAGCGCAGCTGCCGACCACGTTCGGCGACTTCACGGTCTTCGGCTTCCGCTCGCTCGTGGACGACAAGCACCACGTCGCAATGGTCAAGGGCGAGGTCGACGGAGATCCGGACGTGCTCGTGCGGGTGCACTCCGAGTGCCTCACCGGCGACGTCTTCCACTCGCTGAGGTGCGACTGCGGCCAGCAGCTCGAGGACGCGCTCGCGCGCATCGAGGACGAGGGCCAGGGCGTGCTGCTCTACCTCGCCCAGGAAGGCCGCGGCATCGGCCTGCTGAACAAGCTGCGCGCCTACAAGCTGCAGGAGCAGGGGCGCGACACCGTCGACGCCAACCTCGAGCTGGGCCTGCCCGCCGACCTGCGCGACTACGGCATCGGCGCGCAGATCCTGGTGGACCTGGGCCTGAGCTCGATCCGGCTGCTCACGAACAACCCGAAGAAGATCGTGGGCCTCGAGGGCTACGGCCTGTCGGTGACCGACCAGATCCCGATCGAGCACGCCCCCGGCGACTACAACCGCGACTACCTGCGCGCCAAGAAAGAGAGGCTTGGGCACTTGCTGCATCACCAGGGGCTGGCGCTCGACGAGGAGATGATCCACGAGGAGCAGGTCGGCGATCGGGCCCGCGCCGCCGCGGAGGCGGATGCGGACATCTACGGGCACGGCCCTGCGCCGCGGCGAACCGGTGAGTGAGCCGTCCCCTGCGCGGCCGGCCGAGCCGGCCGCTTCGGGCCACGTCTACGCGGCCTGCGTCGGCCGCTTCTACCAGGACCTCGCGCGGCGGCTGGTGGAGGGGGCGACGCGGGTATTCGTGGAGGCCGGCGCGTCGGTCGACGTGCACGAGGTGCCCGGGGCGTTCGAGCTGCCGCTCGGGGCGAAGTACTGCGCCGAGTCGGGCCGTTACGCCGGGGTGGTCTGCCTGGGGGCGGTGATCCGCGGCGAGACCGACCACTACGAGTACGTGAGCGGCGAGGCCGCGCGCGGCATCCAGGTGGTGCAGCTCGACACCGGAGTCCCGTGCGCGTTCGGGGTCCTCACGGTGGACAACATGGACCAGGCACTGGAGCGCGCCGGGGGCGGCAAGCGCCACCAGGGCGAGGACGCCGCACAGGCCGTGCTGCGGATGGCCGAGCTGCGGCGGCAGCTGGCTGGCGGAGGCGCCCGGCTCGGCCGGGCGCGCACCGACCAGCTTCGTCCGTGATCAACCTCTACAGCGACACCCAGACCCGCCCCAGCGAAGGCATGCGGCGGGCCATCGCCACCGCGGACGTCGGCGACGAGCAGCGGCGCGAGGATCCGACCACGCGGCGCCTCGAGGAGCGCGTGGCCGAGCTGCTCGGGCACGAATCCGGCTTGTTCCTCCCGAGCGGCACGATGTGCAACCAGATTGCCCTGCGCCTGCACGCCCGGCCCGGCGGGGACGAGCTGATCCTCGACCGCACCGCGCACCCGATCATCGCCGAGGCGGGCGGCCCCGCCTGGAACGCGGGTCTGATGATCCATGCGCTCGACGGCGAGGGCGGCATCTTCACAGGCGGCCAGGTGCGCGCGGCGATCCGGCCGGACAGTCGCTACATGCCCCGCTCGCGCCTCGTCTCGGTCGAGCAGACCACCAACATGGGCGGCGGGCGCGTCTGGCCGCTCGAGGCGGTTCACGACGTGCTCGACGCCGCGCGCGAGCACCGCCTGCGCACACACCTGGACGGCGCGCGGCTGATGAACGCCGTGGTCGCCTCGGGCGTGTCGGCCGCCGAGTACGCGGGCGGCTTCGACACCGCCTGGCTCGACTTCACGAAGGGCCTCGGCGCGCCGGTCGGCGCGGTGCTGTGCGCCTCGGCCGAGTTGATCGACGAGGCGTGGCGCTGGAAGCAGCAGATGGGTGGCGCCATGCGCCAGGCGGGCATCGTCGCCGCCGGCTGCCTGTACGCGCTCGACCACAACGTCGAGCGCCTTGCCGAAGACCACGACAACGCGCGGGTGCTGGCCGACGATCTGGCCGAGCTCGGCTGCGAGGTGATCCCGCCCCAGACCAACATCGTGATCTTCTCCGCCCCGCCCGGCTTCGTGGAGGCGATGAGGCGTCGCGCCGTCGAGCTGAGCGGCACTCCGGACGGCCGCGTGCGGGCTGTGACGCACCTCGACGTGAGCCGCACAGAGGTGGACGAAGCGCTGAAGGCGGCCCGGGACGTGCTCTAGCCGCAAGCACTCGGCTCGGCCGAGTGCGCGCGGGATCCGCTACCCTGACGCGCCGTGGCAAAGGTCTGTTATTCGTGCAAGAAGGGGCCCGCGTTCGGGAATAGTCGCAGCCACTCGATGGTGGCCACCAAGCGGCGCTTCAACCCGAACCTGCAGAAGGTCCGCATCGATGTCGGGGGCACGCCCCGGCGCGAGTACGTGTGCACGCGCTGCCTGAAGGCCGGCAAGGTCCTCAAGCACGTCTGAGCCATCCCTCAGCCGACAAGACCGCCGCCCGAGGCTGTAAAACGTGCCCGTGCCCGACGAGAGCCTGGTCCGCTTCCGGCGGGTCGTCGCCGCCGCGCTCGCGGAGCTCGAGAACCGCAGGCAGGAGGTCAACGACCTGAACGTCTTCCCTGTCGCCGACGGCGACACGGGCGACAACATGGCGCTCACGCTCAGGGCGGTGGTGGACGAGCTCAACGGGCTGAACGGCCAGCCCCTGGACGGCAGCGGCCGCGACGAGATCGTCAGCGCGGTCGCGCGCGCGGCCCTGCTCGGCGCCCGCGGCAACTCCGGCGTGATCCTGTCGCAGATCGTGCGCGGCGCAGCCGAGGAGCTGGCCTCGCGGCCGGGCGAGCTGGTCGACCCGATCCTCGTCTCCGCCGCCCTCGCACGCGCCGCCGACGCGGCGTACGCGTCGGTGCGTGACCCGGCCGAGGGGACGATGCTCTCGGCGGTGCGGGCGATGGCCGCCCGCGTCGCGCACGACCTCGCCCACATGGACACGCGCCGGCTCGGACTCGACGCCACCGCGGAGGAGCAGGACGAGTTGCTCGCCGACGTGCTCGAGAACGCGCTGGAGGCCGGCAAGGAGGCCGTCGAGCGCGGCCCAGAGCAGCTTGCCATCCTGCGCGAGTCGGGCGTGGTCGACGCGGGCGCGTACGGGCTCACCGTGATCCTGGCGGGCTGCCTCGCGGGTCTCCGCGGCTCAGCGGCCCCGCAGCTCGAGCACCAGTACGCGCCGGCGGCGCTGCACCGGCCCGAGCACGAGTCGTCGAGTTTCCGCTACTGCACCAACTTCGCGGTCACCGGGGAGAGCCTCGAGGCCGGCCGCTTCACCGCGTTGCTCGAGGACATCGGCGATTCCGTGCTGGTTGTGGGCGACGACCGCACCCTGCGCGTGCACGTCCACACCGACGAGCCCGATCGCGCCGTAGCGCTGTTCGACACCGTCGGTGAGGTGTCGCGATTCGACGTCGCCGACATGCACGAGCAGGTGGCCGATCGCAGCGCGCGTCTGTCGGGGGAGAGCGCGATCACCGATGGCTCGACCTGCGCGGTCGTCGCGGTTGCCAGCGGACCGGGGGTGAAGCGACTTTACGAGGAGCTTGGAGTGCTGGTGGTGGACGGCGGCGCGACGATGAACCCCTCGACCTACGAGCTGCTGGCGGGCATCCACGCGGCGCCCGGGGCCCAGGTGCTGGTGCTGCCGAACAGCCCGAACGTGATCCTGGCGGCGGAGCGCGCCGCGGAGCTGTCCGAGAAGCCCGCGCGGGTGGTGCCCACCACCGCGCCGCAGGAGGGCCTGGCCGCGCTGCTCGCTTTCGATCCCACGAAGGGCAGCGACGCCAACGCTTCCGCCGTCCATGCGGCCGCCGAGGCGCTGCGGGTGGGCGGTGTGGCCCCGGCTGGGCGCGACGACGCGCGTGGGCGCTTCACCGCCGGCGACGCCGTCGGC
>JACCSF010000361.1 GCA_013813135.1 Thermoleophilaceae bacterium
GAGGGTTCGCCACGCTGACCCGCTATCTCGACCGGCTCGCCACCTATCTGATTCCGGTCGGCGGCGCTGGCGCCGTGCTGGGCCTCATCGCCGGCGGCTTCATGTTCATGGCCGGCAACCCGGGCGCTCAGCGCGTGCTCGGCTACGTCGCCGTCGGCGTAGTGATCGTGCTGGCCTCGAAGGGCCTGGCCGCCTAGATGCGCCGGGCGCGGTCACGGCGTCTCGCCCGCCGCGGCGCGACCTGCTTCGCCGCGGTCGCGCTGCTCGCGCTCGCCGTGCCAGCGTCGGCGTTCGCGCTGCCGAGCCTGCCCGACCTGACCCCGGACATCCCCGGACCGGCCGATCTGGTCAAGGCGATGTTCGAGTTCCTGCTCGACACCTTCTTCGGCATCGAGGCCAACGTCACCCAACGGGTCGTCGAGTTCCTCGTCGCCCACCCGATCTACTCAGACCAGGCCCGCTACCCGGAGCTCAACCAGCTACGCGCCTATGTGAGCGCGGGCGGGTGGGCGCTGCTGACGTTGACGATCACGATCGCGTCGTTGCGCTACTGGGCATCGGGGTTCACCGCCTCGGGCTCTTACGAGGCGATCCAGGGAATGGTGCGCGGCGCCACGGCGGCGGGGGCGATGATCGCCTACCCACTCGTGTTCGAGTGGCTGTGCGTGACGGGCAACCTGGTCACCCACGCTTTGCTCCAGGCGCCGGGGGTGCACGAGGGCATCACCAAGCTGCTCGCCGCGGCGCTCGTCAGCAACTTCAGCCCGCTCGGGATCGGCGTGATCGCCTCGGTAGTCGCCGTGGTGATGCTGGTGCTGCTGATGGTCACCAAGATCGTGCTGGCCACCGTGCTGGCGCTGCTGTTCGTCTCGGGCGGGCTGGCGATCGCGCTGTGGCCGCTGCCCGAAACCGCCTGGGTGGCGCGCACCTGGCTGCAGGTGCTGCTGGCGGTGCTGCTGTGGCCGGTGGTGTGGGCGCTCTGCTTCGCCCTGTTCGCGGTGCTGGGCCGGTCGGCGTTCAGCTTCAAGGGCGAGTTCGGCGACGAGCTGGTCAAGCCATTCGTCACCGTCGCGGCGCTCTGGGTGGCCTTCAAGGCACCCCAGCTGATCGCCCGCCAGGCGATGCTGGCCGGGCTTGCCCCGAGCCTCGGCGGCGGCCTGGCCCGCACGATGGTCTACGGCCGCCAGCTAGCGAGCTCGGCCTCCGGGTCCGCCGGCCGCGGCGCGGAGGGAGTGTCGGGCCGCTTCGCCACCCGCTCGAGCGGGGCCGCCGATGGCGCGGCGGCCAGGTCGGCGGGGGCGTAACCGGTGGCCAACGTCACCTACAAGCACTTGGAGGGCAAGACTGTTGTCGGGCTGTTCTCGCTCGGCCAGTGGGTGCAGCTGCTCGCCGGCGTGGTGCTGGCGCTGCTGTTCGGCATTTACCTGTCGCCGCTGCCGCCGATCCCCACGATCTTCGTCTCGTGTCTGTTGCCCGGGTTGCCGCTGGCGGCCAGCTACGGGGCGATGGGGCTCGAGTTCTCGCTCAGCCAGGGCGCCCGCGCGGCCTGGCGCTTCTGGCGCCGGCCGCGGCGCTACCTGCCCGGCCCCGGCCAGGCCGCCGTCGGCTACGTCGTCGAGGTCGACCCCGACCCCTACCAGCCCCTGAGCGGCGACCAGGAGTCCGCGCGCGGCCGTGATCTGGAGGCTCTATGGGACGCCTAGCCACTCGACGGGCGAGCGAAGAGCTGCCGGAGGCTGGCGAGCTGCTCGCCGTCGAGGCGCTCGATCGCTCCGGGGTACTGGTCACCAGCGAGGGCGCGCTGGTGCGCTACCTGCGCGTGGCGCCCAAGAACCCGCTCGTCATGTCCGACTCGGAGCGCGCCCAGGTCAGCGACGCCTTCGGCCAGTTGGTCGCGCGCGCCCCGGCGGGCCAGTCGCTGCAGTTCTATGTGGAGGCTGCGCCGGTCAAGCTCGACGCGGTGCTGGAGCAGAGCCGCTGCGAGGCCGACCGCGGACTGGCGCCGCTCGAGCGGTCCGGCGACCCCGAGCTGGGCGACCGGGCCGGTGTGCTGCGCAGGCTGCTCGGAGCGCTCGAGCAGTCGCTTGAGGTGCACTCCGACGAGCAGGCCGCTGTCGAGATCGGCTACTACGTGGTGGTCCCGTTCGTTCCCGATCAGGGGCTGCGGGTCGACTGGCGCTCGCTGCTGCCTGGGCGGCGGCGAAGGCTGCCGTCGGCGCCGCTGTCGCGCGCGCTCGAGTCGCACCGGCGGGTGGTGCGCGAGTCGCTGCGGCTGACTGACTCGATCCGCGCCGACCTGGAGGCGCTCGACTTGTCCACGCGGCTGCTGTCGGGCCCCGAGGTCGCCGACCTGCTCTGGCGGCGGTTCAATCCCACGTCCAGCGACCGTACGCCCGAGCGCCGCCCCACAGGGGGGGAGTCGCGGCTCGAGGTGTTGGGCGAGCTCGACGCCGCCCAGGACGCCCGCGCGGCGGCCCAGGCCGCCCGCTCGCTGCGCGAACTGGTTGCTGGCTCTGCGCACACCGCCGACGGCCAGCGGCAGTTGCGCATCGACCGCGATCTGGAGCAGACGATCTACGTGGCCAGCCCGCCGGATGCCACCTACTTTGGCTGGTTGTTGGAGGCGATGGAGGTGTCGCGCCCGTTCACGCTCTCGGTGCACGTGCACGCGCTGGACCGGCTGCGCGAGCGGGCGCGCCACAAGGCGCGCCACCGTCGGCTGTTCGGCGTCAACCGCGGTGCCGAGCTGCGGGGCCGGGCGGCGGACTACGAGATGCTGGCGCAGGAGGAGGAGGCCGCCGAGCTGCTCAAGGAGCTGACCGGCGCCGAACGCGCCGCCGTCTACGAGCTGTCGATCTACCAGTCGATCCGCGAGCGCGGCCCCGACCCCGACCCGGTGCAACTGGCCGAGGCCGTCGAGCAGGCCTCGCGCCAGCTCACCGCCGCCTCCGACGCCCGCGTCAACTCGGGCCAGCTGCGCCAACCCGAGCTGTGGCAGTCGTCGCTGCCGCTGGGGCGCGACGTCGCGCGGCTGACACGCAGGTACGTCACCCGCCACGTCGGCGACAGCCTGCCGCTGGTCGGCACCCGCTGCGGCTCGCCGACGGGGATCCCGTTCGCGTTCACCGAGCCGGGCCGCACCGTCGAGCTGCTCAACCCGTTCGATGTCGCCCACGACAACGGCACGATGCTGGTCAACGCGAAGGGCGGGGGCGGCAAGACCTTCGCCGTCAACGTGATCCTGGCGCGCTGTCTGGCGCACGGGATGCGCGGCTACGTGCTCGACCGGGCCGGGCACTACGCCTTCCTCTGCTCGCTCATCCCCGGCGCCCGCCACCTCACCATCGGCGGCTCCCAAGACGACCACGCCGTCAACCCCTGGGATATCCCCGACCTCGGCCGGCCGCCCGCCGAGAAAGTCACCTACCTCGTCGGCCTACACGCGCTGCTGGTCGGCGACCACCGCTCAGGCGACGACTCCTACGGCCTCGACGCCCTCGAGCGCAACCTGCTCGAGGTCGCCATCCGCGCCGTCTACGCGCGCGCCGGACGCGGAGGCCTCGAGCCGCGCGAGTCGCTGCTGCGCGACGAGCTACGCGCCCGCGCCGAGCAGGAGGCCGCCGCCGGCGCCACCGAAGTCGCCTCGACGCTGCGCACGCTGTCCGAGCGGCTCGCGTCCTTCTGTGGGGAGGGCAGCTACGCCTATCTGCTCGACCGGGCCACCACCGTCCCCGCGGATGCGCCGCTGGTCGCCTTCGACACCCGCAAGGTGCCCAGGGAGATCGCCCCGGCCGTGCTGTTCGTACTGGCCGAACACGTCTCCCAACAGATCGAGCAGCAGGCCGGCGAGCGTCTCTACGACCGCCAGGCCGGCGCCTTCGCCGGCCGCTCGATCCTCGTCATCGACGAGGCCTGGAAGCTCGTCGAACGCAGGGC
>JACCSF010000371.1 GCA_013813135.1 Thermoleophilaceae bacterium
ACAAGCTAGCCGACAACCCGGACAGCATCAAACCATAACTTTGGCTACACCAAACTACCACGAAAGGCCCGATCCCGCATCACAACTGGGATCGGGCCACAAACGGCCGAAAACTTGCGGCTAGAGCGGCGCTCCCGCCGCGGGCCTAGCCGGAAGGGTCCTGCTTGTCTAGCTTTACCCCGAGCGCTGCCGCGAAGACACCGAGGACGATCGCCCCAGCCGCGCCGATGAGCGCTCGCGCCCCCTCCGACAGCGAGTCGGGCGACACGGCGTCCCACGCCGTCGACTTCTGAATGATCACCCACCCGACAAACGCGGCGGCCGGGATCAGAGCGCGTAGAGCGTCCGACTTCTCCAGCGGCCCTTTCTTGGAGGCGATGCGCCCCACGAGGAACAAGAAAGCGGCCAGGCCGATGCATACCCAGAAGGTCGCCTCCAGGGCACCGGCGTCTTTGATCGTCGTGACCGCCTTTCCGGCGACCTTCTTTGTTTCGGTCGTCGCCTCCACCATGAAGGCGTGCAAGACCAACACCTCCGCGGGAACGAGAGCGGCGAGCGCGTCCACGTAGGTCTTTACACCTGGCGGCGCCGTGCTGGTGCTGTCGTTCTTCGGAGCCTCGTCGCGCTTGCGCGTAACCGCGCCATACACAAGAGCACTCATTTGGTCCCCCGCTTAGCTAATAGTGAGGCGACCTTAACCTAAGGCCCCAACGGGGGTCAATCGACGCGGCGGGTGTTAGGCGCCCTGCCCCAACCGCTCGTAGCGCCCGCCGTGGAACAGCAGCGGCGTTCCGGGGTGGTGGCGCGCGTACTCGACCCGGCCGAGGAACAGGGAATGGTCGCCGCCCCAGTACGAGCGTTCCACCCGGGCGACGAAGTGCGCAAGGGCGCCGTCCACGAGCGGGGCCTCGCGCACGACGTCGAAGCGGGGTGGGGGACAGTCCTCGCACGGGCGGCCTGCGAAGCGGTCGGATAGGGCGCTCTGCGCTTCGCAGAGGACGCTGACGCCGTAGCGGCGTGGAGCAACCCGCACATCTTCGTGCGGCGGTCGACCGAGATCAGCACCAGCGGGGGCTCGAGCGACACCGACATGAACGCGTTCGCCGTCATGCCGTGCACCTGCTCGAGCTTCAGTGTCGTGATCACGGTGACGCCCGTGGCGAACATCCCGAGCGTCTTGCGCAGCGCCACAGCCGGGTCGTCGCCCTGGCCATCCGAGACATCCGGCGCCTCGGCCTCGGCGAACTCGTCGAAGGGGCTTGCCCCGATCCCATCGGGCCCGCTCCAGCTGAGCGGGAAGTCGAATTCGGCCTCCTTCAGCCAGACGCCGTCGTAGCCGTCGCCCCCCACGAAGCGGAAGGTGTCCTGGCCCAGCCGGAAGACCGCGGCGTCGTCACCCCGTCGCGATTCGCCGACCGCGCCCCAGCGCTGCGGCGCCGCTCGCGCCGCGGCCCGGGAGCGCGCAAGAACTGCCTTTCCCGCTCTATGTGCCATCACGACGACGCCCGGATCCTCGCTGTTAAGCGCAGGTGGAGTGGCCGCGGCGGAAAGCAATTGGGCTCAAACCGGGGTGTGAGAGCGCAGAATCAGGTGCTCGAGCGGCCATCGGTGCGCGGCACTTCGAGCCGCTCCAGCGCGAGGGACTGCGCAGGCAGCAGGACGCCGAAGAGCGCCGCCTGGTCGAGACCGCGGGGCAGAGGCGGCGCGCCCCCCTGCCGGCTTGGTCGCAAGCTGCTAAGCATCGCGAGCCTGTGCGTTCCGCCCGCCCCCTAGCCGTGTTTCGTGTGACCGCACAGACGCGGTGGTAGTCCGGGCCAGTGATCGGTTCCTTGTCGCGGCGGCACAGGCGGGCGATCTTCACGCGTTCGAGGCGCTGGTCCGCCGCCATCAGGGTCCCGTCTATCGGGTGGCGTTGCGTATGCTGGGCTCTGAGGTCGATGCCGAGGACGCCGCGCAGGAGGCGCTGGTGCAAGCGTGGCGGGCGCTGTCAACGTTTCGGGGGGAGAGCGCGTTTTCGACGTG
>JACCSF010000406.1 GCA_013813135.1 Thermoleophilaceae bacterium
GACAGAGGTCGGTCGATGAACCGGTCCGAGCGCCAGGGCGCCATCCGGCGGCTCGTCCGCAGACAGGCGATCTCGACGCAGTCGGACCTAGCCGCCGCGCTGCACGCGGCCGGTCACGACGTCGTCCAGACGACCGTCTCGCGCGACATCCGCGAGCTCGGGCTCGTCAAGGTCCGCGACGCAACCGGGCGGCTCGTCTATGCGCTCCCCGAGGACGCCCGCCCGCGCGATCTCGCTGCCGGCCTACGCCGCGTCGCGCTGAGCGTCGAGTCGAGCGGCAACCTCGTGCTCGTCGCCACGCCGTACGGTTTTGCGAACGCGCTCTGCGAGGAGATCGACCGCGCCGGGCACCCAAAGATCCTCGGCACGGTCGCCGGGGAGAACACGATCCTGATCGTCGCCCGCGAGAATGTCCGCGGTAGCGAGCTGCGGGACGAGTTGCGGGCCTACCTGCTGGAAGGAGCCGCATGAGCAGGATCGCGGCGCTCGCCTACTCGGGCGGGCTGGACACGAGCTGCGCGATCGCCTGGCTGAAGGAGGACTACGGCTTCGACGAGGTGATCGCCGTCCTCGTCGACGTGGGCCAGGAATTCGACCTCGACGCCTCGCTCGCTCGCGGCCGAGCGGCCGGCGCCGACGACGTCGTCCTGCTCGACCGCAAGGACGCGTTCGCGAACGAGCAGGTCGCGAAGGCGCTCAAGGCGAACGCGCTCTACGAGGGCCGCTACCCGCTGGTCTCGGCGCTGTCGCGGCCGGTCGTGGCAGAGGCGGTCGCGTCGCTCGCGGCGGAGGTCGGCGCCGACGCGGTCGTTCACGGCTGCACGGGCAAGGGCAACGACCAGCTCCGCTTCGAGCTCGCGTTCAAGGCCACGTACCCCGGCGTGCGGGTCATCGCGCCGCTGCGGGACACGATCTGGACGCGCGGGGCCGAGATCGCGTATGCCCTCGAGCGCGGCATCCCCGTCACGCAGACCGCCTCGTCACCCTACTCGATCGACGAGAACCTCTTCGGGCGCTCGATCGAGGCCGGGATCCTCGAGGACCCGTGGGTCGCGCCGCCGGAGGACGTCTACGCGCTGACGTCGTCGCCGGATGCGGCGCCGCCGCCGGTCGAGGTCGTCGTCGGCTTCGAGGCCGGCCTGCCGGTCTCGCTCGACGGCGAAGAACTGTCGCTCGTCGAGCTCGTCGCGGTGCTCAACCGAGCCGCCGGCCCCTACGGCATCGGCCGGATCGACATGATCGAGAACCGCGTCGTGGGCATCAAGAGCCGCGAGATCTATGAGGCGCCAGCTGCGATCGCGCTCATCGAAGCGCATCGCGCGCTCGAGGATCTCGTGCTGACGAAGGACGAGCTGCGCTGCAAGCGCTCGCTCGAGACACGCTGGACCGAGCTCGTGTACGAGGGTCTCTGGTTCAGCCCGCTGCGCGAGGCGATCGACGCGTTCGTCGACGTCACGCAGGCACGGGTGACAGGCGAGGTGCGGCTGGAGCTGCGGCCGTCCGCGGCCGTCGTCGTCGGCCGGCGCTCGGAGCACGCGCTCTACGCGGAGACGCTCGCATCCTACGGCGAGGGTGAGACCTTCCCGCACCAGGCTGCGGAAGGCTTCATCACCCTCCAGGCGCTCGAGACCGATCTGCTCGCGGCGCTGGCGTTGGGAAAGGCGACGGCGTGAGGCTCTGGGCCGCACGTGTCGGCGCGTCGCTCGCCCCCGAGGTCGAGGCCTTCCTGCGCGGCGACGACGCCGAGTTGCTGCCGTACGACTGCGCGGCGACGGTTGTCCACGCGCGACGGTTGCAGGCTGCGGGGTTGCTCTCCGACGCCGAGCTCGCCGAGGTTGAGAGCAAGATTGTGGATCTCGAGTGGGAGCCGGGTGACGAGGACGTGCACACGCTCATCGAGCGGAAGCTCGGCGGGGTGGGGCGCAAGATCCACGCCGGCCGCTCGCGGAACGATCAGGTCGCTGCTGCGTTCCGGCTCTACGTCGTCGACGCCTGCGACGAGGCGTCGGCGAAGATCCGGTCGTTCGCCGACGTCTTGCTCGAGCGGGCGGCCACGGACGCCGAGACGCCGATGCCCGGCTACACGCACCTGCAGCGCGCCCAGCCGGTCACCGTCGGCCACCACCTGCTCGCCTGGGTCGAGATGCTCGAGCGCGACCGAGAGCGGTTCCGGTTTGCCGCCACGCAGACCGCCGCGCTTCCGCTCGGCGCTGGCG
>JACCSF010000409.1 GCA_013813135.1 Thermoleophilaceae bacterium
AGCGCGTGCATCGTCGCCTCGAGTAGCGCCCAGCGCAGGTAGGTGGGACCGTGCTTGGTCAGAGGGCCGCGGCGATCCTTGTCTCCTGACTGGTTGACGCGGGGGCAGAGACCGGTGTAGCCGGCGAGCTTCTCGGGGGACGGGAACCGCTCGATCGCGCCGATCTCGGCGGAGATCGTGAAGGCGAGCACCCAGCCGATCCCTGGTGCGCTCATCAGCAGCGGAATGCAGGGGTGGTCGGCGTGGCCCTCGCGGAGCTTGCGGTTGATCTCCGCGATCTGGCCTTCGAGGTCGTCGATCAGCTCCACGCTCGCCGTGATGTTGCCGCGCCAGGGCTGCGGGACTTGGAGTCGCGCAAGCAGCCGTCGGCCCGCAACTCCGAACAGGTCGGTGACCGGGCAGGGCTTTCCGAAGTTGATCAGGGTCGAGTGGACCCGGTTCTTGAGCGCCGACTTGTGCTTGACCAGATGGAGGCGAAAGCGGGCGAGCTCGCGCTCTTCCCGGATCCGGGGGTCGGGGACCAGATCGCCGGCACCAGGTCGCGGCGGCTCAAGACCGCCAGCACCTGCGAATCGATCTTGTCTGTCTTGCAGGCCAGCGGCGCCAGGCCCTTCACCTTCTGCGCGTCTGCGATCTCGACGTCCCAGCCTTCCTGCTCGAGCGTGTCGTGGACGAGGCGGGCACCGGTCATCGACTCGATCACCGCGCAAACCGGCTCCCGATGCACCTCGTCGATCCGCCTGGCGAGGGTCCTCAGCGCATCCGCGTCAGGCGGCGCGGTGAGCTGGTCGACACGTTCTCCCGACTCGGAGAGCAGACAGATGTCGAGCTTCTTTCGGCTGAGATCCAATCCGGCGTGCAACATTGAAGACGGGCCTCCTTTGAGCTCGCTCCTCGGTGACAGCCGGAGCGTGTCACCAGAGGAGGCCCTCCTTCATGGCAGTCCAAGGCGAGCATGGCCGGCACCTTGTCGGAGACGCCTCCTTTCGCCGGGCAGGTACGCTGCCGGGCGATGCCTCCGCGGCGGGTCCTACTGCTTGGCGAAGGCGACCTGAACGAGGAGACCGCGGAGGCGCTGCGGGCGGCGGAAGCCAAGGTGGAGCTGCTCGAGGATCCGACGCACGAGGAGCTGCGCCGCGCGCTCGACGCGGCCGCCGACGCAGCGATGGTGGTCTCCCGCGACGACGCCTGGCCGTTGCGGGCCGCGCTGCTCGTGCGCCACCTCGACCCGGACGTGCCGATCGTGGCGACGATCTTCGATCCCGAGACCGGGCGTGAGCTCGGGAGGTGATCGGCAACTGCACCATCAGTCTCTGGCTGACATCGTCGCCCCGACGCTGGCGGGCCCCTGCCTCGGTGACGATCTCGCGGCGGTGCTCGACGAAGACGACCGCCCCGTAGGCCTGCGCTGCAGCGACGGCGCCGTCGAGGTGGCCTCGCTGCCCGAGGTGCGGGTCCGCCGCGCCCGCGCGCTCGCCAGTGCGATCGTGAAGCCGTTTGACCGCAGTGCCGCACTCGTGTTCTTCGGCGCGGTCGGCCTGCTCGGCGTCCTTGTCTTCGAGACGGTCGCGGCCGCGCTTGTGCTCGACCAGAACCTGGTCGACTCCTTTTACGGCGCGGTCAAGACGCTCGTGACGGTCGATCCGAATCCGGCTGTGAAGGACGGCCCGGAGTGGTTCAAGCTCGCCATCTCGGCCAGCATGCTGATCGCGCTGCTGTTCGCGGCCGCCTTCACAGGGGGTCTCGTGGAGCGGCTGATCGGGCGCCGACTGACCGGCCTGCTCGGTCGCCGGGCTGTCCCGCGCTCTGACCACGTCGTCGTGGTCGGACTCGGCCAGGTCGGCCTGCGCCTTGCTTTTGCTGCTGCGCCGCTGCGGCATCTCGGTGGTCGCCATCGATGAACGCGAGGATGGCGAGAACGTGGGCCACGCCAAGCAACTCGACCTGCCGGTGGTGATCGGGCGCGGCGCCGACCCATCCCTGCTCAAGCGGCTCTCGCTCGAGCACGCGCTCGCGCTGGTTGCGGCACAAACGACGATCTGCAGAACATCGCCGTCACGCTGGCCGCACGCCGCGCTGGCGCCGGAACTGCGGCTCGTCCTACGCGCGGGCTCGAGCGCCACGGCGGGCGAGACGCGCTCCCTCGAGCGGCTCGGCCGCGTCCGCGACGTGCACCGAATCGGCGCCGTCTACCTGGCCGGGCTCGCGCTCGGGTCCGCGGCCTCCCACGTCGTCGTTGACGGCGAGACCGCCCACCTGTGCGAGGCGAGACGCGCTCGAGCGCTGCCCGTATCCGGTCGCGGGCTGACTCCATCCGGATCCTGAGCCGCGGAAGGCCAGGCGCACCCAGCGTGGCGGCCTGTTCACGGCCCGCGCCGTGCGTGACTCCTTCGGCGCGTCAACGGGTCCGAAAATCACGTGACCGTGGAGAAGCCGCTTCTTGCTGAAGTCAGCCGTCCGGCCCGTAGCCCACGAGAAGCAATTGAGGACCAGGGGAGGCCGCTGACGCGCCCCCCGGCAAGCCGAAGCGACCGCGCTGCCGCTTTCGCGTGTGGCTGTTGCATAAACCCCCGGCGAGCCCACTGGATCGCTTCTAAGGGTGGGCTCCCGCCGGCCTGCGCGTCGCGATCGAGCTGGAACGCCAGTCGTAGGCTGCGGCGTCGGACCCTCTCCCGCGAACCTTTCCGCCTTTCGCGCGTTTCAGCCTGTAAGATGAAGCGCATCCTCGTTTCAGCCACCGTGGTCACGCTGCTCCTCGCGTTCCCCGCCGCCGCCTCGGCCCAGAAGAAGCAACCGGGAAACCTGACGATCTCAGCCAGCGCGGAGACCGTGAAGTTCGGGCGAAGCGTCACGCTCTCGGGCAAGCTCACCGGCCCGAAGAGCGACAACAAGACGGTCACGCTGCGCGAGGATCCGTTCCCGTTCCTCGTCTTCGAGGACGTCGGGACCACCCCTACGAATGCCCAGGGCGACTACACCTTCACCCGGGCGCCGACGCTGAACACCCGCTACCAGACGCGCCAGGGCGGCAACGAGAGTCAGATCGTCACGGTCAGCGTAAGACCCGCGATCTCGCTCCGCCTGAGTGACCGGACGCCTGCGGCGGGCCGGCGCGTGCGCTTCTCCGGCCGGGTGTGCCCCGCGCACGACGGCGCCTTGCTCGAGATCCAGCGGCGCACCGCCCCGAAGCGCTGGCGAACCGTCAGACGCCAAACGCTGGCCGACGCCCCCGGCACCACCTGCTCCACCTATGCGCGACGGGTGCGCGTCCGCCGCGACGGCCTCTACCGCACGTTCCTGCCCGGGGACGCCGACCACGCGGCTGGCAACAGCAGGCCGCGCCGGATCGACGTTCACTGACGACGGTCTCTATCGCGGCTGGAAGCGGTACGGCGACCGATCGCGCCCTCAACTTCGACACCGCTCGACCGCCCACGGCGGCGGCGTGGGTGTCGATTGCGGTCACCAGGTGATGCAAGCTCATCACCGCCACCGTTCTCGCGCGGCTCAAGCGGTGGGAGCGGGATGATCCCGAGCTGCTGCATCAGGGCCAGGTCGTCCCTGTCAGACCAGTGCTCGGCGATCTTGCCATCGGCGATGCGGTGAATGGCCAGCGCGGTCTCTCGCATTTCCGCGCCCGTGGCGGGCAGTGGCCGGTAGCTCGCCCTCGTGGCGGCCGCGTATGCGATGAGCCGCGTCTCCACCTTGTCGCGCTCGGCGATCACGTGACCGGGCCGTTCGACATGAAGCTGGCCCCCAACGCCCGCGGCTTATTCCGCGGCGACTACATGGGCCTGGAGGCGATCGGGGACGACCTGCTGGCGTTCTTCGCGACCACGCAGGGCGACTCGGCGAACGTCTACTCGGTCCGAGCCAACCGCTGAGCCTGAGCCGCCGGCGCGGCAGACCTTCGCGCCGCCAGCGCACGAGTCCTGCCCCCGCGCATCGCACGGGACGCAAATGTATGGCCCGGCCAGCACTTCGCGTGTCGAGTTCGAGCACCCGCCCCGAAGTCGATACTCGGCGGGCTTCCGCTTCCGCGCGTACAGCGAGCGTGTCGGTCTTCGCCCCGCAGACGCTCGCAAGGGACGAGCCTCGGGCGCCCGGCCCTGCGACCGCCGGCTTGCGCATTGCCAGGGCGAAGCGAAAGCGCGATCTCGCGGCGGCGGGCGGGTGTGGTAGAGCAGCGGCATCTGTCCGCTGTGCGATTGGGGGAGATCCCATGACCGTGTCCGTAGTGCTCGATTCCGCCGGCCGGCGTCGTTCACCGGCGACCATGCCCGGCTATCACGCGGGGCGCGCGCCGCGCAACAAGGGCATGCGCTACCCGCCGACCCACCGACCGTCGAAGAGATCGTCGCCGTCATGCGCCACACCGGCGAGCACCGCCACGGCTGGCGCCTGCGCGCAATGATCGTCGTGCTCTGGCGCGCCGGGCTGCGCATCCACGAGGCGCTCGCACTCGCCGAGCACGACCTCGACCCCAGGTGCGGGTCGCTGCTGGTGCGCAACGGTAAGGGCGGCAAGCGCCGCGAGCTCGGCATGGACGAGTGGGGCTGGGAGCAGCTGCGCCCATGGCTCACCGCCCGGCCCGAGCTGCCCGGCGGCAAGCTGTTCTGCATCATCGACGGCCCCACCCGCGGACGGCCTTGGTCGAGCGCCGCGGTCCGCCGCGAGTGCCGCCGGCTCGCCGCCCAAGCAGGCGTCCGGCGCAGGTTCGCGCCGCACCAGCTGCGCACGCGCACGCGCTCGAGCTAGCCCGCGAGGGCCCGCTCAACATCATCCAACGCCAACTCGGCCATGCCAACCTCGGCACGACCTCGATCTACCTCCAAGGGATCGACCCCGAGGAGATC
>JACCSF010000424.1 GCA_013813135.1 Thermoleophilaceae bacterium
GGCTCACTGAGATTGAGATCCGCGAGACCCACCGCGTCCACGAGCACGGCAGCTCGGCGATCGTCACGGTAACCAAGCCCGGAGGCTGAGGCGACACACGATCCCGGCTCGATGGACGCCGCACCCGTCTAGGACAACCTTCACGCGCCGCGGGCTCTCTGAGATGACCTCGCTGTGCATGTTGTCCGACGATTTGGGCCCCAGTTGGGCCCCGGTTACATTAGAAGAACGAGGCCTATGGAAGCCGAAACCCCCAGCTTTGCGGGGGCTTCGTGAATAGCGGGGGCGGGATTCGAACCCGCGACCTTCGGGTTATGAGCCCGACGAGCTACCTGACTGCTCCACCCCGCGTCGTAGGCGGACGAATCTAGCAGCCGTCAGGAAGGCGTCAACCGGCGGTCGAGGCCTCGCGGGCCGCCGCCATCGCCTGGTCCTCGTCCAGGTAGCTGCGCACGCGGGCGATTTGGCGGTCACGCACGAGCGCCACGTGGAAGATGGGCACCTTGCCGATGTCGAGCCTGCTGTCGTGTCCGCGTGTATGGGCCACCATGCAGATCACCAGCTCGTCGCCGACGACCTCGATGCGCTCGACGTCGATGTCGCTGAGCTCGATCACCCCGGCCACCTCCTCGGTCAGGAAGCGGACGGCGGCGGAGCGGCCGTAGTACACCTGTTGGCCAGGCCACTCGGGCGCGGTGTGGAACTCGAAGTCGTGGCTCCACATTCGGGAGACGCCCGCGACATCGCCCTGATTCCAGAGCGCGTAGCCCTGCCTCACCAAAGCAAGGATTTCGTCCGAAACGCCCTCACGAGCCTCCCCCACAGGGATAGGATCCTAACTCGGACTCGACGCTTGGCAAAGGACCTGTGAACCGACCCGAGCAGCGCACCAAGGTCGCTGTTCTCGGCGGGGGCGTCGGTGGCATGACAGCCGCCTTCGAGCTGACCGCGACCCCCGAGCTGCGCGACCGCTACGACGTCACCGTCTACCAGCTCGGCTGGCGCAACGGCGGCAAGGGCGCGAGCGGGCGCAACGGCGCCGTGGCCGACCGGATCGAGGAGCACGGGCTGCACGTCTGGTTCGGCTTCTACGACAACGCCTTCCGCCTCATGCGCGATGCCTACGAGGAGGTCGGCCGGCCGCGGGGCTCGCCGCTCGCCACCTTCGAAGACGCCTTCAAGGGCTGCGACGAGCTCGTGCTCTACGACCGCCAGGGCGATGGCTGGCACCCCTTCCGCTTAGAGTGCCCCCGCAACCTGCTGCGCCCCGGCGACCCCGGCGAGCTGCCCACCTTCTGGGAGATGGCGGCCACAGCCACACGCTGGGCGCTCGGCGGCTGGCGCACCCTGCGCGATCAGCGCGACGACCTGGCCCCGGGCGACGCGCGCGCCGACCTGATCCCCGACTGGTTCGAGAACCTCGCCGGCGAGCTGGCCCAGGAGCTGCTCGAGGTGCCTCTCGACGTGGCGGAGCGACTGCTCGGCCTGGCCGAGCGACTCGCGTCGCAGCGGGCCGGCAGCACCGATCACCTCGTGGCCCGGTTCGCCGGGCAGCCGCTGCTGCTGGTCAAGCTGCTCGAGGCGTTCCGCGAGTGGCTCTGGACCGCGGTCGTCGCCCGCCGCTACAAGGACGACCCCGACCTGCGCTTCTTCTTCACGGTGGTCGACACCGGTGTCTCCACCGTGGCCGGCATCGTCAAGGACGGCATCCTCGAGCACGGCTTCGACGTCGTCAACGACGAGGAGTGGGCCGACTGGCTGCGCCGCCACGGCGCGCGCGAGGGCACGATCGGCCGCACCCCGGCCGAGCGCTGCCCAGCGCTGCGCGCGGTGTATGACGTGGCCTTCGCCTACCCGGGCGGCGACATCGACGCCGCCGACTGCGCCGCCGGCACCGCCACCAGCGACCTGCTGCGGCTCCTCTTCAGCTACCGCGGCTCGATCATGTACAAGATGCAGGCGGGGATGGGCGACGTGGTCTTCGCCCCCCTCTACGAGGTGCTCAAGCGCCGCGGGGTGCGCTTCGAGTTCTTCCACGCGGTCACAGCGCTGCGCCCGGGCGGAACCGGCGTTGACGCGATCGAGGTGGTGCGCCAGGCCGAGCTCGCGCCCGGGCTGGAGGAGTACGACCCGCTCGTGCCCGTGAAGGGACTGCCCTGCTGGCCGAGCGAGCCGCGCTGGGACCAGCTGGAGCCCGCCGCGCAAGGGGTGAACTTCGAGGCGGACCTGAACCCGCTGAACCGCCCGGTGCGCACGCTCGAACGCGGGCAGGACTTCGACGAGGTGGTGCTCGGCATCCCGGTCGGCGCGCTTGCGGACATCTGCGGCGACCTGATGGCGCGTGACGAGCGCTTCCGGCGCGGCATCGAGTCGGCCGCCACGGTGCGCACGCAGGCGTTCCAGCTCTGGTCCGACCGGGACGCCGCCGACCTCGGCTGGGCCTTCGACGAGAACTCGGTCACCGGCTGCTACGTGGAGCCGCTCGACACCTACTGCGACATGACCCACCTGCTGCCGCGGGAGTCCTGGCTGCCGGGCGACGGGACGCGGACGATCGCCTACTTCTGCGGCGTGCTCGACGACCGCGCGGGCGAGACGCCCGAGCAGGCGACGAGGCGCGTGAAGCAGAACGCGATCGAGTTCGTGGAGCGCGACCTCGGCGAGCTGTGGCCGGACGCAACCAAGAGCGGCGCGTTCGACTGGGGCGCCCTCGTCGACCGTGCCGACGGGACGGGTGCGGCGCGCTTCGACGCCCAATACTGGCGTGCCAACGTCTCGCCCTGGGAGCGCTACGTCCTGACGCCCGCCGGCTCCGTGGAGCACCGCCTGCCCTCTGACGACTCCGGCTTCGCGAACCTGAAGCTGGCGGGCGACTGGACCCGCACCGGAATCGACGGCGGCTGCGTCGAGGCGGCGGTGATCTCCGGGATGGAGGCGGCGCGGGCGATCACGGGCGAGCCCAATCAGATCCCCGGCAAGAGCACCGCATGGCTGCAGCCGCAGCCGCGCGAGCTGCCGGCCTACGTGGAGTACGGCGGGCGAGCCACGGCGCCGTCTCCGTTCGCGTGCGAGGGCGGCCGGCTACAGGGCCTGCTGCTCCAGGGCAGCGGGCCGCGCATCGCCGCGCTTGTCGAGAGGATGTTCAACGTGCCCGCCGGTCGCGCCGTCCAGTACCGCGCGCTCGGGTCGCGCGTGATGCTGCTGATCGGCGATTTCCGCCGCGTCACCTCCCTGACGCCGCCGTTCGACCGCTGGGGAGCCGTCCGCGAGACCCAGGCGTCGTTCTGGATCCCGGTGCTGGCCGGTCGCGACATCGGCGACGTCTTCATCGCCGAGCGGCTGCTGCTGGCCGTGCCCTATGTCTTCGTGGACAACCCGATGTCCTACCTCGGCGGGCGCGAGACGTTCGGCTACGCCAAGACCATGGGTCGTTTCGATCCGGCCTCGGGCCTGGGCGACCACGTGACGCTGCAGGCGTTCGGCGGCAACTTCGGACGCAACGAGGGCGCCGACTGGCGCGACTTCCTGGAGGTGAGCGCCGGGGCACGGGTCCGCGGTCCCGGGGAGCTCGAGCGCACCTCCGGGCCGCTGGCCCTGGTGCGCCACCTGGTCGGCGACACGCCCGAGCTCGCGGACGGCACCGAGGTGATCGTCGGCGACATCCAGCTCACCACCGGGCTGGTCGGCGACCTGCTCGCCGGCCGCGTCGGGCAGGTGTTCCTCAAGCAGTTCCGCGACGCGTCGGACGGCACACGCGCCTGCTACCAGGCGGTCGTGGAGGCGCCCGTCCAGATCCGGCGGGTGGAGAGCGCGCTCTCCGAGCGCGACTGGAGCATCAGCGTGCACCCGCTGGACAGCCATCCGATCAACCGCGAGCTCGGGATCGAGGACCAGCGAAGCGAGCTCGCCTTTGACATCGAGATGGACTTCGTTGTGGAGGACGGCCGCGAGATCGGCCGCGTGGCGGCTCCCCCCGGCGCGTTGCCGGGCGGGCTTCTCCCCGCGGCGTCCAATGGCACGGGAAGCGTCATCGAGACCGTCGCGCGCTGGGCCTGGAGGGAGCTCACGGAGCTGGAGCGGGCCTCGCTGGGCTGGCTGCGGCGCATCTGAACGCACAGGCGCCCCGCGGGGGAGCGGGGCGCCTGGTGTGGTGCCGGAGGGCCTTGGCCCCACGTTTGGATCAGGGGTTGCGCAGCGAGTTCGCCGGGCCGTGCGGGTCGGTGCGCCGCGCGGTGTCCGCGTCCTAGCCGGACGTGCCGCTGGTGGTCGCCTTGGAGCCGCGCAGCTCGACGCCGCTCGACTGCGAGATCGCCGCCGCGGTCGCCGCCTCGTCCGTGCTGGATACGGTCGGGGCGCTCGACTGCGAGATCGCCGCGGCGGTCGCCGACTCGTTCTTGCCGGGGATGTCGGCCGCGTTCGGTGCCGGGGTCTCGACAACTATCACCTTCGACGCCGGCGCCGTGACGTCACCGTTGTCGATGAGGGTGTAGGCGCCGGTGGCGGCCGCGGCCCCGAGGACGAGTGCGACCACCGGGGCGGTAATCGTCTTGCGGGAAGGGAACCTGGTTAGACGCGCTGCGTATTCCATGAGGTACCTCCTGGGGTCCCAACCTTTGCGAGTCCGCGCCGGAGAGACCTGATCGAGTGCGGAAGTTCTAACCCGCCGCGAGCAGGCAAAAAGCGACCCTCGTCACATTCGGATGCACGTCACAGATACGGTGCCGGGATGGCCAAGAGCGTCGCCGTCGTCGATATCGGCACGAATTCGACGCGGCTGCTGGTGGCCGAGGTCGAGGACGGGCAGATCGCCGAGCTCGAGCGGCAGACGACGGTCACCCGCCTCGGCGAGGGGCTCGAGGCCAGCGGCCGTCTGTCGAACGCCGCCATCGCCCGCGTGTCCGAGGCGCTCGCCGATTACCGCGAGACGATCGACCGGCTGGGCGCCGAGCGGGTGGTGGCCGTGGCCACCAGCGCCATGCGCGACGCCGAGAACGGCCCCGAGTTCCGCGACGAGATCCAGCGCCGCTTCGACATCGAGGCGCGCACGATCTCGGGTGACGAGGAGGCGCGACTGACCTTCCTCGGAGCTACGGCCGGTCGCGACGCCGGCGCGGAGACGCTCGTGATCGACATCGGCGGCGGCAGCACCGAGTACGTCACCGGGCACCCCGGCAGCGGCCCCGGCTTCCACATCTCTACGCGCATGGGCTCCGTTCGGCACACCGAGCGTCACCTGCACAGCGATCCCCCCACCTCCGCCGAGCTGGCGGCGCTGGCCGAGGACGCGCGCTCGATCGTGGAGGGCGACGTCCCGCCGGACGTGCGCGAGCGCGTCGCCGCCGGAATCGCGGTCGCCGGCACCGCCACTTCGCTCGCGGCCATCGACCAGCAGCTGGATCCCTACGACCCCGACAAGGTGCACGGGTACCGGCTCAGCCGCGCGAGCTGCGACCGGCTCGTGGGCCGGCTCGCCGGGCTGACGGTGGCGCAACGCAGGCAGGTGCCCGGCCTGCACCCCGACCGCGCGCCGACGATCGTCGCCGGCACCGGGATCCTGCTCGAGTCGATGCGCGACTTCGGTCTGGACGAGATCGAGGTCAGCGAGAACGACATCCTGCACGGCGCCGCGCTGGGGGCCGCCTCAAAATGAAGGCGCCGGCATCATGCCGGCGCCTTCAAAAACGGCCCCATCAGGACGGGCAGGGGTACGTGCCATGAAAGGGCCTAGCGGTCCGGACGGCGGGAGGCGCCGATACGATGCGGCTTCGCCCGAACCTATGTACCGAGTGAAGACCGACGGGTTGGCCGTACGGCACCTCACCCAGCGCGGGGGACTATAACCCAGTTGGTACCGGTTGAAAAGGGTGCACCGGTGACCTGCGTATACAGAGGGGCTAGGCCAGGTTCGCCTTGCGCGGGTAGACGACCTCGGGATCGGTGAGGACATTCACCAGCGCGGGCTTTCCAGACGCGAAAGCCCGCTCCAGCGCAGGCCGCAGTTCCTCGGGGCGCTCGACGAGCTCGCCGTGTCCACCGAGGGCCCGCACGACCTCGTCGTAGCGGCAGCGGGGCTGCAGCTCGGCGGCCACCGAGTACCCGTAGAGGAATTCCATGGGGTGCTTTTCCAGAGCCCAGATGCCGTTGTTGCCCATCACGCCGACGATCGGCAGGCCGTGGCGCACGAAGCTGTCGAACTCCATCCCCGCGAAGCCGAACGCCCCGTCGCCGAGCAACAGGCAGACCTGGCGTTCGGGGTGCGCCACCTTCGCCGCAAGCGCGTAGCCGGGGCCCGATCCCAGACAGCCGTACGGACCGGGGTCCATCCAGCAGCCCGGCTCGTAGGTCTCGATAACGCGGCCGGCGAATGAGACGAAGTCACCGCCGTCCCCGATCACGATCGCGTTGCGGTCGAGCACCTGACTCAGCTCGTGGTACACGCGCAGCGGGTGGAGCGGCGCCCGGTCGTCGGTCAGGTCCGCCTGCTCGCCGGCGCGGTTTTCATTCTCGACCTCACGCAGCTCGTTCACCCAGCCGCTGCGCTCGGGTCCGCCGGCGGCGCCCTCGCGCAGCCCGTCCAGCGTCGCCGCGACGCCGCCGTACAGCTCGGCCGCGACCTCGCGCGGGTGCGGGCGCTCGGGCGGCGTCGAGCCCAGCACGACGATCTGGGTGTCCTCGCCGAATGAGCCGCCGAAGCCGAGCCTGAAGTCCATCGGCACGCCCACCACCAGTGCCAGGTCCGCGCCCTTGAGACCCGCGCCGCGCGCGCGAGAAAAGAACATCGGATGGTCGGCCGGCACACAGCCGCGGGCCAGGCCGTTCAGGAACACCGGCACCGACAGCTCCTCGCACAGCCGCACGAGCGCCTGCTCGCCGCGCGCCCAGTAGAGGCCGGTGCCCGCCATCACCACCGGCTTGTGCGCCGCGCGGAGCAGCTCGGCCGCGCGGTCGAGCGCGTCGCCGTCGGCCGCCGCCGGCATCAGCGGGTCCGGGAGGGAGGCCGGGGCGTCAGCGTCCGCGCCGGACTCCATGAAGACCTGGTCGAGCGGGAAGTCGATGAAGGCCGGCCCGGTCGGCGGCTCGACCGCCGCGTGCAGCGCCTCGTCGACGAGCGCCGGGATGTCGGCCGTGGTCTGCGCGGTGCGCGCCAGCTTCGTGACGGGCTCGACGAACGGGATGTGGTCGATCTCCTGGAGCGAGCCCTGACCCCACCGGAAGGCCGGCGCGCGCCCGCCGAGCACGAGCATCGGCGAGCCGTTCTGCATCGCCGAGGCCATGCCGCTCATCCCGTTGGTCACGCCCGGGCCTGCGGTGAGGGCCGCGACGCCCGGCTCGCGCGTCGCCTTGGCCCAGCCCTCGGCGGCGAAGGCCGCCGACTGCTCGTGGCGGACGTCGACGATGTCTACCCCCTCCTCGCGGCAGCCGTCGTAGATCGAGAACAGGTGACCGCCCGAGAGGGTGAACAGCGTCGACACGCCGTGGGCCTTTAGACGCTTCGCAACCAGCCGCCCGCCGTGCAACTGCGTGTCCTGCTGAGTCTCCGTGCCGGTTGTCATAAGGGGCGCGAGCCTACTGATGCGCGCGGCTTCGGTATACACCGAGCTCTATGGCGGCGTCGCTCAATGGGGATTTCAGAGGCACGTTCCCCTTCGAGCCGCGCTTCGTGAGCGCGGGTGACGTGAGGCTGCACTACGTCGACGAGGGGCCCTCCGGCGCGGCGCCGCTGCTGTTCGCTCACGGCAACCCGACCTGGAGCTATCTGTGGCGGCGGCCGATCGCCGAGCTGAGTGCGAAGGGGCATCGCTGCGTCGCCTTCGACCACATGGGCTTCGGGCGCTCGGACAAGCCGCCGCAGCTGTCGGCCTACTCGCTCCAGCGCCACGTTGCCAACGCGCTGGAGCTGATCGAGGCGCTCGACCTCAGCGACGTCACCCTGGTCGCGCACGACTGGGGCGGCCCGATCGGACTAGGCGCCCTGCTCCAGCGCAGCGACCGGCTGAGCCGGGTCGTCCTGATGAACACCTGGGCCTGGGAGCTGCCGAGCTTCCTACCGCCGTTCCTGCGCCAGTTCCGCAGCGAGGGGCTCGGAGAGATCCTGGCGCTCGGCGGCAACCTGTTCGTCGAGTCGATCCCCGGCGGCATGTACCGACGCGACACCGACCCGGTGATGATGGACGCCTACCGCGCGCCGTTCCCCGACTACTGGTCGCGCGCGGGAACGCTCGCATTCCAGCGCGAGATCCCCCTGACCGAGCGCGACCGTAGCGCGCCGCTGATGGCCTCGATTCACGAGCGGCTCCCAAGCCTCGCCGTGCCGGTCCTGCTCGTGTGGGGGATGCGCGACCCGGTCTTCCAGCCCGTCTTCCTCGAGCAGTGGCGCGAGCTGTTCCCGGACGCGGACACGGTCGAGCTCG
Organism: Thermoleophilaceae bacterium; assembly: GCA_013813135.1. Taxonomy (GTDB): domain Bacteria; phylum Actinomycetota; class Thermoleophilia; order Solirubrobacterales; family Thermoleophilaceae; genus JACVRW01. Next base: position 8,412 of record JACCSF010000424.1, read on the forward strand.
CGGACGCGTCTCACTTCCTCGTCGAGGACAGCCCCGACGCGGTGACCTCCGCTATTGAGGGTTTCCTGCGCTGACGCGCCGCGAGGCGGCTTCGATGCTCTCGACGTTGCGCGGCAGCACCTCCACGCGCAGGCGGTTGCCGAACACCACGTGCAGCACGACTCCGCCGAAGCGCTCGGCGAGCAGGCGGGCGTCGCGCTCGGCGTCGTCCACCTCCTGATCGGAGAGCCCGCAGGCCTCGAGGAAGCGCCGGGCGATCGGGCCCTCGAGCTCGCGCGTGGAGAGCTCTAGCTGTTCGGTGCGGAACAGGCCCATGGTAACGCCCGCCGTGGGCGACACGACGACGGCGGCCATGTCGTCGGACAGCACGTTCGCCTCGGCGGCGACGCGCTCGATCAGCCCGCGCGCGGTCGCGTTCTCGCCGATCTCCGCCAACAGTTCGGTGAGGCGCTCGCGCCCGAGGATGCCGTCGGCCGTGCGGGCCTCGATCAGCCCGTCGGTGAACAGGCATGCGACGGCGCCCGGCATCAGCGGCACGGTGGTCTGGCGCAGCCCGGTGCGCACGCCCACGCCGATCGGAGGTGAGGACGCGGCGGTGATCGGGTCGTGCTGCTGGGGACCGACCACGATCGGCGCGGGGTGCCCGGCGCTGGCGTAGGTGAGCGAGCCCGTGTCGGGGTCGTGCACGGCCAGCAGCACGGTCGCGAAGTCTCCGCCCAGGTTGTCGTCGATCACGCGCCCAGCCACCTGGAGCGCCACTCGCGGCTCGAGCCCAGCCTCGAGGTAGGCGCGCAGCGTGTAGCGCATGAAGGCGGTGCGGGCGAGCGCGCCGCGTCCGTGGCCCGACACGTCGCCGAGGATGAAGCCCACGCGGCCGCCGGTGAGCGGCAGCACGTCATAGAAGTCGCCACCCGCGCCGGGCCCGTCGGCCGGCCGGTAGGCCACCGAGGTGAGCAGCGCGCCGACCTTGTCCGGCACCGGCGGCAGCAGCGCCGTCTGGAGCAGACCGACCTCTTGCAGCAGCTCGCGGCGCTGGCGCGCGAGGCGCCGCGCGCGCAAGGCCGCGAGCAGGTAACCGATGCCGAGCATCACCGACAGCGCGGCCAGCGCGGCCAATGCGGCCTTCAGCTCGTCGGGCACGACCTCCACCAAGCGCTCGACCGTGTTGGTCACTACGTTCGAGTCCTCGTCGCCGGCGCCGCTCCCGCCGTTGCCGTCGTCCTTGCCGCCCGCCCCGGCACCGGCGTCGCCGTCGGCCGGCTGATTCTCGCCGGCCTGGAGTGCGGCCAGCTCTGTGCCGGCCGGCAATGCGCCGGAGCCGCCGGTGTCCCCGCGCACGATGGTGCCGCCGTCGCTGCCGGCGACCACGCCGAACTCGGGCGCCTTGTCGCCGCCAGAGCCCTCGCCCAGGTTGTCCGCGTCCTCCATGCTGCCGCTGCCGCTGCCCGTGTCGACGTCCGGGTTGCCCGGGCCCGGCTGCAGAGGATCCGATGGGCCCGGCTCGTTGCCGGTGTCCGGCGGCAGCGTCACCTGCGGCCGCGCGCTCGGATCCGGAGCCGGCTCCTCAAGGTCGGGCTGGTCGCTGTCGGGGTCCTGCCCCTTGCTTCCGCCGCTGGGCGGAAGCAGGTCCTCGTTCTGTCCGTCGTCCGGCGGGTCGTCCGGGTCGGCCGCGTCGTCGCCCTTGTCGCCCCCGCTCGGGCCACCGTCCTCGCCGGTCGCCGGGTCCTCGCCGGTCCCCGGATCCTCCCTCGGATCCGGATCGGTCACCGGCGGCTCGGTGGACCGGCCGTCCCCGGCCGGTGGCTCGGTCGCCGGGCCATCGTCGGC
>JACCSF010000004.1 GCA_013813135.1 Thermoleophilaceae bacterium
CGACTGCTTTGTGGCCGAAGCAGTCGTGTGCCGGCCAGCGAGCTGCGCAATCGGTTGGCGCCGGAAGCGATCGTCCGCGCGGGCGGGACGATCGCTTCTGCTTCTCGTCGAGGCTGTTGCACAAACCCCCGGCGGGCTCGCTGGATGCGTTCTAAGGGTGGGCTCCGAAAAACGCCAAGTCGTCCGTCACGTGCCACCGGCCGGTCGCGACGTTGCGCGGCTCAGCCGCTCTGGCACGCACTTCTGTGAGGGGGCTGCGCTGCTCCCGAGGCGACTTTGTGCAACAGCCACCGTCCCGAACAGCAGCGCGCTGGGCGCCGGTCGAGGCTCGCGCGTCGCGTCACGCGGAGGTGTGACCCCCGCGTCGGCGCTCGCGCCCTAAGACGGAGCGGAGGCAGCCTCCTGTTGCGCGGCGGGGAACGGCGCCGGCCCGAGGAGCTCGATGCTCTCGGACTGCTCCGCCACTGCCCGCAGCCGTGCCCAGTCGGCCGGCCGCGAAGCGTCCACCGCCGAGCCGACTGGCTCGCCTGCGTCGCGGTAGAAGGACTCCCCCGTCCCGGGCGTCTGCAGGGACAGCACGTGTGCGGTCTCGGAGGTGACCATGAAGGCATGCGGGACACCGCGCGGCGCGACGAAGAGGCCGCCCTGGCCGACGCGATGCTGCTCGCCCTCGATGTCCACGAGCAGCTCGCCCTCGAGCACGTAGATTGCCTCGTCCTCGTTTGGATGCATGTGGAGCGGCGTGGTCTTTCCGTGCACCATGCGGTCCTCCAGCATGATGAAGGCGCCGCCGGTCTCTGCGGCGGTCGCCTTCCACGTGAACGAACCGCCGCCGGCGAACCACATCTGCTCGCCCTCGCCGGCCTGTCGGATGATGGGAACCGCGCTGCTCATCGGTGCTCCTCGCTTCGCTTCCGGCTCGTGCTGCCGCCTTGGCGATAGATGGGACTCTGGTGTCCATGAATACTACTATAGTTCCATCATGGGCATGGTGACCCCGTATGAGCTGACAGGCAGAACCCACCAGAAGGCCCGCACCCGCGCAGCGATGGTTGACGCGACGCGCGAGCTGCTCGCCGAGGGAATGGCGCCGACGGTCGAGCAGGCCGCCGAGCGCGCCGCGGTCTCCCGTACAACCGCCTATCGCTACTTCCCCAACCAGCGGGCGCTCCTGATCGCCAGCTACCCCGAGCTCGATATGCCGTCGCTGCTCGACGCCGACGCCCCGCCGGACCCCGCCGCGCGGCTCGAGCTCGTCACCGAGAGCATCGCACGCCAGGTGCTCGAGCACGAGCCCGAGCTGCGCGCGATGCTGCGCCTCTCACTCGAACTGCCGCCGCCGGACAAAGACGAACTGCCGCTGCGCCAAGGACGGGTCATCGGCTGGATCGAGGATGCACTAGCGCCGCTAAGAGGCCGCCTGCCCGCAGCCGAGCTGCGCCGGCTCGTGCTCGCCATCCGTGCGACGCTCGGCATCGAAGCGCTCGTCTGGCTCACCGACATCGGCGGTCTCTCGCGTGACCAGGCCGCCGATCTCATGCGCGCCTCCGCGCGCACGCTGCTGCGATCCGCACTCGCCGAAGCCGCGACCACCGACGGCTCGGCCTAGGACGGACGTCGACGAGCGATCCACCCGGAGTCGCCCGTCGCCGAAGCGAACGGCGGTGGCGGTTCGGCCCGGATTCCGAGTCGATGCTCGAGGAGTTCCTTCCCCAGGACGACCATCCCGTCGGGCGCCCGCACGAAGAGCGAGCGGCCCCACTCCTGATAAACGATTGGGCGGCGGGTCCGGGGTCGCGCGCGCCGATATGGTCCAGCCCGCGCATGTACCAAGGGGGAGCGACACCGGCGGCGATGAAGTGGTGGGGCTGGGGCGAGGAAAACGTCTCCTTCACCCACGAGGGCAAGCCCGAGCTGGCGCCCTTCATCGAGCGCGTCCTCGGCCTCGACGTGCGCCGGCCGGGCACCAGCGCCATCGCCTTCGAGGACCTGGAGATCCCGGCGGCCGCGCTCCCGGCCGGACTGAGGGCGGACCTCGAGGACGCCGTCGGAGCCGAGCAGGTCTCCACCGACGACCGCGACCGCGTCGTGCACGGGCGAGGCAAGAGCCTCACAGACCTGATCCGCCAGCGCCGGGGGGACCTGGGTCGGCTGCCCGACGTCGTGGTGCGCCCCGCCGCCGAGGACCAGGTCGCCGCCGTCGTCAGGGCCGCCCTCGAGGAGGATGCCGTGGTGATCCCGTTCGGGGGCGGATCGAGCATCTCCGGCAGCCTCGAGGCCGAGTCGGGGGAGACGCGGCCCGTGATCTCGATCGACATGGGCCGCCTGAACCGGGTGCTACGGGTCGACGCCACGTCGCAGCTGGCGCGCGTGCAGGCAGGCGTCTTCGGCCCCGACCTCGAGCGCCAGCTCAACGCCCAGGGCTGGACCTGCGGCCACTTCCCCGACAGCTTCACCCACTCGACGCTGGGCGGCTGGATCGCCACGCGCTCCTCGGGCATGCAGTCCGACCGCTATGGCGACGTCGCCGAGCTCACGCGCGGGCTGCGGGTGGTCACCCCGTCGGGCATCCTTGCCGTGCGACCGGTGCCGAGCACCTCCACCGGCCCGAGCGTGCGCGAGATGGTGCTGGGCAGCGAGGGTCGGCTGGGGGTCATCACCGAGGCGACGATCCACGTCCGCCGCGTGCCGCCCGAGCGCAGGATCCTCGGCTACCTGTTCCCCACCTGGGCGGCCGGCCTGGCCGCCATGCGCGACATCGCCGCCAGCGAGGCCTCGCCGTCGCTCACGCGGGTGTCCGACGCCCCCGAGACCGCGTTCTCGTTCGCCACGCGCAACGCCCCCACGCCGCTCGACCGCGTCAAGTCGAAGGCGCTTCAGGCCTTCCTCAGGCGCAGGGGCTGGGACCTGGAGGCGATGTGCCTGTCGTTCATCGGCTACGAGGGCAGCGCCGACCACGTGGCCGCCCAGCGCAAGCTCAGCGAGCGGATCGCCAAGCGCCACGGCGGGCTGTGCATCGGCCCGAGCCCGGGCGAGCTATACGACCAGAAGAAGTTCGACACGCCCTACATCCGCGACTTCCTGCTCGACCGCGGCGCTCCGGCCGACGTCTCGGAGACCTCGGCGCCGTGGAGCGAGCTTCAGATGGTCTACGACAACGTGATGGCGGCCGGCCACGGCGCCTTTCACCGGCTGGGCGTGCCCGGCTATCTGATGTGCCACCTGTCGCACTCCTACCACGCGGGTGCCTGCCTCTACTTCACGTTCGCGCTCAACCCCCCGGACGACCGCGACGCCCTGGAGGAGTACCGCGTGGTGAAGTGGGCGATCCAGCAGGCGTTCGTGGACTCGGGCGCCACGCTGTCCCACCACCATGCGGTCGGCACCGAGCACGCCCAGTGGCTGGAGGAGGACATCTCGATGCCCGGTGTGGCGATGCTGCGGGCGCTGTTCGAGGGCACCGACCCCGGCGCGAACCTCAACCCGGGCAAGATCGTCGCGGCCGATCCCGATCGGGGGCCCGGGGAAACCATCCCGGGTGGCGAGAGTAGTAGGTCCAATGGCCGAGCCGGCGGACCTCGACGTTCCCTGGACGCGCGCCAGAGCAGCCAGCCGCCTCCGTGAGCTCCTCGTCTGCGGAGTGCTCGGCCCGCTGATGGACCTCTACACGCGCCGCCGCGTGGCCGGGCACGAGCGTCTGGACGACCTCACCGGCCCCGTGGTGTTCGTGGCCAACCACAACAGCCACATGGACACGCCGGTGATCCTGCGCGCGCTGCCGGGCCGGTGGCGGCGGCGAACCGCGGTGGCGGCCGCGGCTGACTACTTCTACGACAAGCGTCGCAATGCCCTGTCCGCGTCGCTGGCGTTCGGCACCGTGCCGCTCGACCGCAACAGCGGCGCCGGCGTGGGGCCGGGCCAGACCGCCCACCTCGACCGCCTCATCGGCGACGGCGGCAGCCTGCTCGTCTTCGCCGAAGGCACGCGCTCGCGCGACGGTCGCGTCGGGCGGCTGCGGTCGGGGGCCGCGCTGCTGGCCGCCGAGCACCACCTGCCGATCGTGCCGATCTACGTGTCGGGCACCGGCGAGGCGATGCCGCGCGGACACCGCTGGATGGTCTTCAAGGCCGGCCGGCCCGGCCCGCGTCACCCGCTCGAGATCCGCTTCGGGAAGCCGATCGCCCCCCGCGCGCGCGAGCGCCCCAGCGAGGTGATGGAGCGGGTGCGGCTGTTCCTCGCCGAGTGCGGGGCCGAGACGGAACGCGAGCCGCACGCCGAACACGTCCACCGACGCCAGCCGGCCTGACCGTGGCCCGCGTCTTCGTGACCGGCGCCAGCGGCTTCATCGGCGGCGCCCTGACGACCCGGCTGCTCGAGCGCGGAGACCAAGTGGTGGGGCTCGCGCGCTCCGACGCGGCGGCGGAGAAGGTGGCCGCCCGCGGCGCCGAGGTTGCCCGCGGCGACCTGATCGACGAGGAGTCGATCGCCGCCGGCATGGTCGGGTGCGAGGCGGCCTACCACGTGGCCGGCGTGAACTCCCACTGCCCGCCCGACCCGGACATGCTCCTGAGGGTGAACGTGGGCGGCGCGGAGGCCGCCGTACGGGCCGCCGCCAGGGCCGGCATCGGCCGGATGGTCTACACGTCGTCGGCCGCCTCACTCGGTGAGTCCGTGGGCACGGTCGGCACCGAGGACTGCACCCACCGCGGCTCCTATCTGTCGGTCTACGACCGCTCCAAACACGAGGGCGAGCGGGCGGTGTTCGCGGCGGCCGCCGAGACGGGCGTCGAGGTGGTTGCGGTGAACCCATCTTCGGTCCAGGGCCCTCCGCGCACGGGCGGCAACGGCGGGATCATCATCGCCTACCTGAACGGCAAGCTGCCCGCGTTCGTGGACACCCAGGTGAGCGTGGTGGACGTCCAGGACTGCATCGAGGGCCACCTGCTGGCGGCCGAGCGGGGCGAGAGCGGCCGGCGCTACGTGCTCAACGGCGCCACCCTCCACTCGCTCCAGGCGCTGGAGATCGTCTCCGAGCTGTCCGGGGTGCGCGACCGCGTGCGGATGATTCCGCCGCCGGTGGCGCGCGCGGCGGTCGCGATGGCCGAGGCCGCGTACCGCCTGCGCGGGAAGACACCTTCGGTCTGCCGCGCCCGCGTACGGACGATCCTGCACGGCCACCGCTACGACGGCTCGCGGGCGACCCGGGAGCTCGGGTTGGACTACACCCCCGTGGCCGACACCTTCGCGCGGACGATCGAGTGGGCCGTGGCGGAGGGTCTCGTCACGCGGCCGCTGCCGGGCGCTCAGCCCGCCGGGGCGTAACCGCGCGGCGGCGGCGTCACACGAAGTTCAACCGGCGGATCGATCGCTTCCAGCGACGAGGACGATCCGCCTGCCGCTCGGAATGGCGGCTTATCACCGCCACCCACAACCTCCTAGAGCTCCACATCGACGAGCGGATGTAACGCTCACTCTGGTTTCGAGTCCTGGCGCTGGCTGAGTCTGGACGATTGTGCACCAGTGGAAACGCGGCCATGCGTGCCTCGAAGAGTGAACTTGTGTGATGAGCGATGACCGAGCGGCTCGCTGGCGTGTGCAAACACGGCCGCAGGAAAGCCGGTTGCCATCAGGGGCCTATCTGTCTCTACACCAAGGTCAGCCGGCGTCCTCCGGAATGTGCTTGGCCGGGAGGCGGCAGCGCCAGATGGCGCTTCGGTTGCGTCCAAAGGGAGCGGCGAGCGGAGGGTGGGCCGGCGCTATCGCAATGCGCCGAATGCGATAACGCGTGACCTTGCTGCCGGCGCTACTGGTCTTCGTCGAGGCTGTCGCACAAAGCCGTTTCGGAAAGGGAGATGCTCGTTCGCGGAACGCGGCGCCAGAGCGACTGCGCGGCGGCAGGGCGCGGGTCCCGGCTGGCGCGTGACGAACAACTTGCCCGTTTTCGGAGCCCGGCCTTAGAACGGATTCAGCGAGCTCGTCTTCACTGTTTATGCGACAGCCTCCGTCCCGAGCAAGCGTCTGCTCGGCGGCAGCCGACACGCCCGCATCCGTCGATGAAGGGGCAGCGCCTGCGTTCGCGAGTCTCACGCGACGCGACTTCTCCGTCGTCCGTGGCGGTAGCGAAGCGGCGCGTCCGCTCCTGGTGATCCTGCACTACGTCAGGGCTACGCGCACACGCATCCTGCACGTGGCCGGTGAGCGGGGGCGCGTCGGGGGGTTTGCCGTTGCTCGCCGCCGGACACGATGGGTATCGGGGAGCGGTGCGCGGATTCGGGAGTCCTGGCGCACCCAATGGGATGGGGCCCACGCTCTCCAGCCATGACGACCTGGGGGGTGTCCAAGGCAACCTGGTCCAGCCTGCTGTCGCGATCGCAGCGGTGACGCTCCTCCTGCCCGCGACGGCGACCGGGCGGCCCGAGCCCACGGCCGGTGCGCTCACGCAGGTGGGGCATGAACCGCTCATGAATCGCGGCATGAACGCCGCCATCGCGGTCCACGGGGACTACGCGTACATCGGGAGCCGCACCGACGGCGGCCACGAGGGCATGCCGCACGGCGGCGTGATGGTGGTGGACAGCTCGGATCCGTCCAATCCAGAGCTGTTGCTCGCGCGGGTCACGCGCGCGCAGAGCGCGGGGCGGCTGAGCGCGCACAAGCGCAGCGTCCTGGTCGCCGACATTTCGTACTTCCTGCGCCAGGCGCGCGACCTGGAGCTCGGCTCCGAGGGCCGGCCGGTGTTCGGGCTGCCCGCCTCGTTTTCGCTGTCGCGCGAGGAGGTGCGCCGCATCGCCCGGTGCCGGCGCCCCCGCCCGCGCGGCCCTGCCCGACACGGTCGTCGCGCAGCTGCTCGATCCCGACGCGCTGGCGCTGCTGGAGCAGATGCACGGAGAGCGGGTGCGGATCGCCGTCGAGCTCTTGGCCGACACCGGCCGGCGTCCGAACGAGATCTGCATCCTGGCCTGGGACTGTCTGGACTTCGACACCCAGCTCGACGAGAGCGGCCAGACACGCAAGCTGCCGATCCTGGTCCACGACATGCCCAAGGTCGCCAGGACCGGCTGCCGGTTGCCGATCGACGAGCAGACCGCCGAGCTGATCGCCACCCAGAAGCGGCGGATGCGCGAGCGCTACCCCGACACCCCGGCGCGCGAGCTGCGGCTGTTCCCGCGGCTTCATCGCAACCCGCGCGGCACCCGGCCGATGGACCCCGGCGACCTGGCCCGGATCATGCGCCGCTGGGTGGGCGCGCTGCCGGCGCTGCTCGATCGCGACGGCGAGCCGTTTGACCGCTCGCGGGTGGTGCCCTACGCGTTTCGTCACAGCTACGCCCAGCGCCACGCCGACCACGGCACCCCGGTGGAGGTGCTGCGCGAGCTGATGGGCCACCGCAGCATGGTCACGACGCAGGGCTACTTCCGCGTGCGTGACGAGCGCGCCCGCCAGGCCGTCGAGACCCTGGCGCCGTTGCAGATCGACCGCCGCGGCAACCGCACGATGCCGCTGGTCGAGCAGCTGGCCGCCAGCGAGCGGCTGCGCCGCCAGGTCGGCCAGATCGCGGTGCCGCTCGGGCTGTGCACCGAGCCGTCGAACGTCAAGGCGCGCGGGCACGGCTGCGACTACCGCTATCGCTGTGTCGGCTGCGAGCACTTCCGCACCGACCCGTCAAACCAGGTCGAGCTTCGCGAGTACCTGCATCAGCTGCTGGCCGGTCGCGAGCGCCTCGCCGCCGCGGTTCCGCAGCTGGCCGACTGGGCGCGCCGCGACGCGACTTCCAGCGACGAGGAGATCGCCGCGCTGCGCGCGTTGATCCGTTGCAACGAGCAGATCATCGACGAGCTCGACCCCGCCGATCGCGCCGCGGTGCTCGACGCGATCGCCACCACTCGCCGCTTTCGCGCGCAGCTGCGTGTCACGATCCCCGACCGCTTCAAGGGCGTCACCCGCCCGGCGCGCCCGACCCTTGTCCCGCGACCGACTGGCGGGACCGCATGAGCGCCCACGGCGAGGCGATGATCGCCTCGCGTCGGCTGGACACCCAGGTCAAGCGCGAGCGCGTCGCCGCCGCCGTCGACGCGCGCGCGGCCACCGGGCAGGAGCTGAGCATCGCCGCGATCTCCCGCCACGCCGGCGTCTCGCGCAAGTTCATCTACAGCCACCCCGACCTACGCGCCCAGATCGAGCAGCGCGCCCGCCAGCACAGCCGGCGCGCTACCGACGCCGCGGTCGCCGACGGTCGGGTCACCGTCGCCTCGCTGCGCGCCGACCTGGCCAACACGAAGGCGCACAATCACCGGCTGCGCCAGCAGCTGCGCGCACTTGAGCAGCGCCTCTCCGAGACGCTCGGGCAAGAAGTCGCCGACGAACTGGGGCCCGGCGGGGCGCCGGCCGACGAGCTACGCAGCGAACGCTCATGGGGACTGTGCGATAGTACGCGCCGATGGACGACCCCCTGGCGCGTTACTTCTCGCTGGTGGAAGCCGAGTGGCCTCAGACCAACATCGCGAACCTCCGCTTCTCCCTCGAAACTCTCTTTGAAGGAGTCACCCTCGGGGGAAGCCGGGTGCTAGACGTCGGCGCCGGCGACGGCCGCCAATCCTTTTATGCAGCCTCGGCGGGCGCGGTGCGCGTAGTCGCCTTGGAGCCCGAAGCTGCGGGATCCAGCGGGGGCGTCCGGGCAAAGTTCGAAAGCATCGCCAACCGCCTCGGGGACGAGTCTGTCGAGGTCCGGTCGGACACGTTCCAGGACTACGAGCCCGGTGGGGAGCGCTTCGACGTGATTCTCCTGAACGCGGCGGTGAATCATCTGGACGAGGAGGCGTGCACGAGCCTCCATCGCGACTCGGGCGCCCGGGATACGTACCGTCAGCTCTTCGCCAAGCTCGCGGACATGAGCGCCGACGGGTCCAAGCTCGTTGTCGCCGACTGCGCACGGCGCAACCTGTTCGCGCAACTTCCCGTCAGAAACCCCCTCGCGCCGACGATCGAGTGGGAGAAGCACCAGCAACCCCGCCTGTGGTGCGAGCTTCTCACCGAAGCCGGGTTTGCCGATCCGCACCTCCGCTGGACATCGCTGAACACGTTACGCACCCCGGGACGCGTCCTCACCGGCAATCGGGTGGCCGCTTGGTTCCTAAGGAGCACTTTCCGGCTCACGATGACCAGGCGTGCCGCAGGCACTTTCAGCGCTGGAGGGTAGGTGTGTCCTCCAGGCTCCGGGCCAGCCACTCGAACTCCGCGGCCAGGCCTTCCCTGACCGGAGTGCCGGGCAGAAAGCCCAGTTCCCCCCGGGCGAGGGTGCGGAGGTATCGCGCACGTCGCCGTACTCGGGCTCTCCGTAGGAGATCTTCAAGGTGCGCCCCGCCAGCTCGGAGATGATCTCGAGGGTGTCGCGGACGCTGACCTGGGAGCCGCCGCCCAGGTTGTAGATGCTTCCCGGGGCCACATCCGCCCGCCCGGCGGCGAGGGTCCCGGCCACGATGTCCCCCACGAAGGTGAAGTCCCGGGTCTGGAAGCCGTCGCCGTAGACGGTGATGGGCTGATCCTCGAGCGCTGCCCTGCAAAAGCGGTGGAAGGCCATGTCCGGTCGCTGCCGCGGGCCGAACACGGTGAAGTAGCGCAGGCTGACGGTGTCGAGCCCGTGGTTGGCGGTGTAGACCGCGCACAGGTGCTCGCCGCTCAGCTTGGTCAGCCCGTAGGGCGAGCGCGGGCGGGGAGTCACGGTCTCCGGGGTGGGGAAGGTCTCCGCGTCGCCGTAGACCGATGACGAGGACGCGTACACGAAGCGCTTGTCGGGAAACGGCTTGAGCGCCTCCAGCAGGTGCTGCGTTGCGATCACGTTGTTGCGTACGTAACGCTCGAACCGCCCTCCCCAGCTCGCTCGGACACCGGGCTCCGCGGCAAGGTGGAAGATCACGTCGACGTCCTCGACCAAATCGTCCAGCTCGCCGAGCGAGAGGTCGATCGGCACGAAGTCGAAGGCGTTCCAGTCCTTGGCCTGAGCGTTCAGGTTGCGGAGCTTCGGCGGTCGCTGGTAGTTGTCGTTGAAGCAGTCGACCCCCACGACCTCCGCACCGTCGGCGAGGAGCTGCTCAGTCAGATGTGACCC
>JACCSF010000006.1 GCA_013813135.1 Thermoleophilaceae bacterium
TAGGGGTATCCTGCCTCGCGGAGTGCTCCAAAGCTATCTGCCAGTCATCGTCTTCGCGGGCCTCGGGCTCCTGGTAGGCGGCCTCTTGGTTGCGGTCAACGGAATCCTGGGCACCCCACGGCCGAACAAGGTGAAGTCGGAGCCTTACGAATGCGGCCTGCCAAGCGAGGTTTCGACGACCTTTCGCTTCGGCGTCTCGTTCTACATGATCGCGATGCTCTTCATCCTCTTCGATATCGAGGTGGTCTTCCTGTATCCGGTAGGAGCGATCCTTCAGGCCTCCGACTCGGTGTTCGTCCTCGCCGAGATCCTGATCTTCGTCTTCCTTCTCCTCGTCGCGCTCGTCTACGTCTGGCGTCGTGGAGCCCTCGATTAGAAGTAAAGCGCGAGAAGATCCGGGCGAACCTGCCGCTCGACGAGCCGCCACCGAAGGAGTCGCTCTACGTCCGCCAGGTTCGCGCGCGCGACCTCCTGCGCGGTGACATCGAGGGCCTCGACCTCGAAAAGGTCGTCGAGGAGTCGGTGCTCACCACGCGCCTCGACAAGGTCTTGAACTGGGGGCGCGCCAACGCGATCTTTCCGGCCACCTTCGGCCTCGCCTGCTGTGCGATCGAGATGATGTCCGTCGTCTCCCCGCGCTACGACATCGCTCGGTTCGGCGCCGAGGCGATGCGGGCATCCCCTCGCCAAGCGGACATGCTGATCCTGTCGGGCAGGGTCTCGATCAAGATGGCGCCGGTCGTCCGCCGCCTCTACGACCAGATGCTCGAGCCGAAGTGGGTCGTCTCGATGGGCGCGTGCTCCTCCTCGGGAGGCATGTTCTCGAACTACGCCGTGGTCCAGGGCGCCGACAAGTTCCTGCCGGTGGACGTGTACGTGCCCGGCTGCCCGCCCCGCCCGGAGGCCCTGATCTACGGGATCATGAAGCTGCAGGACAAGATCATGGGCGACAAGGCCATGGGCTGGCGCGAGCGCTACCAGGCCGAGGGCACCGGGGAAGTCGAGCCCGGCATTGCCTGACGCCACCGGGCTCGAGCTGATCGCCCAGCGCATCCGCAGCTCGCTCGGCGACGAGGCCGTGACCGGCACGTCGTACTCCCGGGGACAGGCCACGCTCGACGTCGCGCCGGCCGCCGTGTACGACGTGCTCGCCTACCTGAGCAAGGGCGACGAGGAGCCGTGGAGGCGGCTGATGAGCCTGCACGGCGTCGACTACCTGCCCGCCGAGCCGCGCTTCGGCGTGCACTACCAGTTGCTCTCCATGGAGCGCTGCGACCGCCTCAACGTGAGGACGCGCATCGGCGGCGACGAGCCCCACCTCCCCACGGTGATCGACCTCTTCCCCACCGTGGACTACCAGGAGCGCGAGGTCTACGACATGTTCGGCGTCGTCTTCGATGGCCACCCGGACATGCGCCGCATCCTGCTGCCGGAGGACTACACCGGGTATCCGCAGCGGCGCGACTTCCCTATGGGCGGCGAGCCCGTCCTGTTCACGTTCAACGAGAACCAGTACCCGCGCTGGTATGACTGATCAAGATCCACTCGCCGTCCCGTACCGCGAGCGCGAGCGCTCGGTCACGATGGAGCGAATGGGCGACCAGCCCGTCTCGGGCACCGACGCCCTGCTCGAGGACGAGCGCCACGAGGAGCTGTTCACGCTCAACATCGGCCCGCACCATCCCGCCACGCACGGGGTGCTGCGCCTGCTGACCACGCTCGAGGGCGAGGTGGTGCGCGACATCAAGCCGATCGTCGGCTACGTCCACACCGGCATCGAGAAGAGCTGCGAGGACCAGCAGTACTGGAAGGTCATCACGTTCGTCGAGCGGATGGACTACCTGGCCTACTACTTCAACGCGACCGCTTACTGCATGTCCGTCGAGAGGCTGCTCGACGAGGAGGTGCCGCCGCGCGCCCAGTACCTGCGGGTGATCCACATGGAGCTGAACCGGATCGCCTCGCACCTGTTTGCGCTCGCCACGGGGGCGCTGGACCTCGGCGCGATCACGATGCTGTGGTGGGGCTGCCGCGACCGTGACCTCGTGCTCGACCTGTTCGAGATGTCGTCGGGCCAGCGCATGCACCCGCGCTACATCCAGGTCGGCGGCGTGTTCGAGGACATCCCGCCCGGCTGGGAGAAGAAGGTGCGCGAGTTCCTGGCGATTATGCCCACGCGCCTCGACCAATACGAGGACCTGCTCGACCGCAACGAGATCTGGCTCGAGCGCCTCAAGGGCACCGGCGTGATCTCACAGGAGCGAGCGCTCGAGCTGGGCGTGACCGGGCCGCTGCTGCGTGCCACCGGCCACCCCTGGGACCTGCGCAAGGCGATGCCCTACTCGTCCTACGAGCAGTTCGAGTTCGACGTGCCGGTCGGCCACTTCGGCGACAACTACGACCGCTTCAAGGTGCGGATGGACGAGATGCGGGAGTCGCTCAAGATCGTCGAGCAGGGACTCGACGGGCTGCCCGAGGGCCGGTACATCACCTCCAACCGCAAGGTGGCGCTGCCGCCGCGTCACGAGCTCGCCACCTCGATGGAGGCGCTGATCCACCACTTCAAGCTCGTGACCGAGGGCTTCCGCGTGCCACCCGGCGAGACCTACGTGGCGATCGAGTCGCCGCGCGGCGAGCTGGGCTGCTACGTGCTCGCCGACGGCTCCGCCAAACCCGCGCGCCTGCACATGCGCGACCCGAGCTTCGTGAACCTCCAGAGCCTGCCCGACATGGCGCGCGACTCGCTGATCGCCGACTTCATCGCCTGCGTGGCGATGCTCGACCCGATCCTCGGAGGCATCGACAGATGACCGACGAAAGGCATTCCTCCGTCGCCGGCCAGCCGGCGACCTCGGACACGGCGGGCGCTCTGCACTCGGTGCCGCTGCCGCCCGGCTGGGACGAGGCGGTGCGACTCGACGAGGACCCGGCCACGATCCCCGACCCCGCGTCGGTCGAGGTTCCGGCCGAGCTGCGCGCCGAGGTCGAACGGCGCATGGCCATGTACCCGGAGCATCACTCCGCGGTGCTCCCCGCGCTGGCCGCCGCGCAACAGGTCCACGGCTGGTGCTCGCCCGAGGCGATCGAGCAGGTGGCGGCGGTCATGCAGGTGACGCCCGCGTACCTCTCGAGCGTCGCGACGTTCTACGACATGCTGCGCACCCAGCCGCTCGGCAGCCATTACCTCTACGTCTGCACCGGCGTCGCGTGCCATCTGCGCAACGCCAAGGCGGTCTACGAGTCGATCGAGGCGCAGGCCGGCGAGCAGGGCCTCGAGGACTGGGAGGTCCGCGAGTTCGAGTGCCTGGGCGCCTGCGACATGGCGCCGATGGCCTCGATCGACGGGCGCTTCATCGGCCCGATCGAGGAAGGCGACGCGGGCGAACTGGTGACCGCGCTGAACGAGGGGCGGCAGCCGTTCCCGGGGCGCGGCCTGTCCGACCCGGGCTTCCGCCTGCCGTGGGCCGACGGCGGCGCCGCGCCGGACCGGCCCGGACCGCCGGAGCAGCCCGACGTGCACCCGGCCGGCGGAACCTGGAAGGACGCCGAGGTGCTCGACATGCCGCCCGCGGAAGGCCCCTCGCCGCATCCGCGCCCGCTCCTGAAGCCGCTCGACCCGGGCACCAGCGAGGTGCCCGAGCCCGACGAGGAGCCGTAGTGACCGAGACGCGCGTGCTGCTCGCCAACATCGACGAGCCCGACCTCAACACGATCGCCGTCTACGAGCGCCTGGGCGGCTACCGCGCGATGCGCAAGGCGCTGCTCGAGATGAGCGCCGAGGACGTTCTGCACGAGCTCGGGGAGTCGGGGCTGCGCGGCCGCGGCGGCGCCGGCTTCTCGATGGGCAAGAAGGCCTCCTTCATCCCGAAGGGGGCGATGGACAAGTACCTCTGCTGCAACGCCGACGAGTCCGAGCCGGGCACCTTCAAGGACCGCCTGCTGATGCAGAAGAACCCCCACCTGCTGGTCGAGGGCTGCATCATCGGCTCGATCGCGGCGGGCGCCAACAAGGGATTCATCTTCATCCGCGGCGAGTACTCCGTGCAGGCCGACATCCTCGAGGACGCCGTCGCCGAGGCCTACGAGAAGGGGTACCTGGGCGAGCGCATCCTCGACTCCGGGCACACCTTCGACCTCGTCGTGCACCGCGGCCAGGGCGCCTACATCTGCGGCGAGGAGACCGGCCTGCTGGACGCGCTGGAGGGCAAGCGCGGCAACCCGCGCCTCAAGCCGCCGTTCCCCGCCAACCAGGGCCTCTACCAGGGTCCGACCCTGATCAACAACGTCGAGACTCTCTGCAACGCGCCGATCATCATCGACCACGGTGCCGACTGGTACCGCAAGTTCGGCGAGGGCAACTCGACAGGGACCAAGATCGTCTCGGTTTCGGGAAACGTGCAGCGCCCCGGCAACTTCGAGGTCGAGCTGGGCGTGACCGTCCGGGAGCTCATCTACGGGCTGGCAGGCGGGCCGCCCGAGGGCCGCGAGCTGAAGTGCTTCTTCCCGGGCGGCTCATCGGCCCCGGTGCTGACCAAGGAGCACCTCGACCTGCCTTACACGTTCGAGGCGATGGCCCAGGCCGGCTCGATGCTCGGCTC
This sequence comes from Thermoleophilaceae bacterium, assembly GCA_013813135.1. Taxonomy (GTDB): domain Bacteria; phylum Actinomycetota; class Thermoleophilia; order Solirubrobacterales; family Thermoleophilaceae; genus JACVRW01. The sequence continues at coordinate 4,599 of JACCSF010000006.1, forward strand.
GGGGGCGATCATCGTGGTCGACGAGTCGGAGCCGCTGGTGCCGCTGGCCCTGCGCCTGGCCGAGTTCTACCGCCACGAGTCGTGCGGCAAGTGCGTGCCGTGCCGCGAGGGCACCAACTGGACCGTGAAGGTGCTCGAGCGCGTCGACGAGGGCGAGGGGACGCCGATGGATCTCGAAATCCTCGAGCAGGTCCAGGGCAACATCATCGGCAACTGCCTCTGCGTGCTGGGCGACTCGATGGCGATGCCGGTGGCGTCGATGCTCACGCACTTTCGCGAGGAGTTCGAGCAGCACATGGAGGAGGCACGCCTGGCGCGCGACCTCGAGGAGCTGCCCGCGATGGGCGCCGGGGAGCTCGGCGCCGTGCCGGAAGCGGGGCCCGTGTAGTGGCCCGCCCCGAGCCCAACTGGATCACGTTCGAGATCGACGGCAAGCAGGTGCGCGCGCCCGAGGGCGCGATGCTGGTGGATGCCGCCAAGCACGGTGACGTCGAGATCCCCTACTTCTGTTACGAGCCGAAGCTGGGGCAGCCGGTCGGCGCGTGCCGCATGTGCCTGGTCGAGATCGAGGGCATCCCCAAGCTGCAGACGTCCTGCTCCACCCCGGTCCGCGACGGGATGGTGGTCAACACGACCTCGGACCGCGTCAAGCACGCGCAGAACGCGATTGTCGAGTTCCTGCTCGTGAACCACCCGCTCGACTGCCCGGTGTGCGACAAGGGCGGCGAGTGCCCGCTGCAGGACATCTCGTACGGGTGGGGCGCCGGCCGCTCGCGCTTCATCGACCCCAAGCGCCACTTCAAGAAGCCGCTCGAGCTGTCGCCGCTCGTGGCGATCGACCGCGAGCGCTGCATCCTCTGCTACCGCTGCGTGCGCTTCTCCCAGGAAGTTGCCGAGGACTACCAGCTCGTCTTCCTCGATCGCGGCGATCACACCTTCGTCGGGACCCACGACGGGCGGCCCTACGTCGCCCCGTTCAGCGGCAACATCATCGAGCTGTGCCCGGTCGGGGCGCTCACCTCCACCGCGTACCGTTTCCGGGCGCGCCCCTGGGACATCGAGGGCTCGGGGACGATCTGCACGATGTGCCCGTCGCAGTGCAACGTGGAGCTGACGGTGCGCGACGACACGAAGGTCGTGCGCGTGCTGGCGCGCGACAACGAGGAGGTGGACGACGGCTGGCTCTGCGACAAGGGCCGCTTCGGCTACCAGGCGTTCCGGTCGCCGGAGCGGATCACCGCGCCGCTGGTGCGCGACGGCGGCTTCCTGCGCGAGGTGTCGTGGGAGCGCGCGCTCTCCGAGGCCGCCCGCGCGCTCGAGCGCTCCGGCGACCGCACGGCGGCGCTGGTGGGCGGCTTCGCCACCAACGAGGAGGGCTTCCTCGTCCAGCATCTGCTGCGCGAGGGGCTCCGCTCGCCGCACGTGGACTCGCGCGCGGCCGGCCGCCTGTCGGGCGGTCACGCCCGCGAGCTGGCGCGCCCCGTGCTCTCGGCGAAGGTCTCCGACATCGACCACGCGGACGCGATCCTCGTGCTCGACACCGAGCTCGTGGAAGAGGCGCCGATCCTGGACCTGCGCGTGCGCAAGGCGGTGCGCCGCAACCACGCGCGCCTGGTGGTTGCATCGTCGCGCCCGTCGACGCTGGACCGCAATGCGGGCGCGGCACTGCGGTTCGCGCCCGGCACGGCCGAGGCGGGGTTTTTATATATTGCGGCCGCGCTGTGG
>JACCSF010000010.1 GCA_013813135.1 Thermoleophilaceae bacterium
CTCAGAGTCCGGATCGCGACCAGGCTGCTCACACTCGCGGCCTGCATCAACCTCAACCACAAACTCGGCCGCCCAAGCCGCTCCCTCGTCGCCTACGTCGCCTAACGGCATGGAATCAACCATCTAGCGGATGACAGCCGGGGGCTCACGCCCCTGGACCCCTGCCGACGTCTGGCAGGCGGACGGCGGGACGGCTTGTCAGGTACGCGCCGCCGAGTACCATCGCGGTCCCCAGCAGGGCAGCCGGATGGGCGCGCTCCCCGAGGAAGGCGGCACCGAGCGCCACGGCCACCACCGGGAAGCGCGACCACGGCGACCAGGCTCGACCAGCCGAACGACGACTCAAGCGCCCCGAGGAAGGCCGCCGGCAGCAGCGCGACGGCCGCGACGAACATCGCGCGCAAGGTGACCGGCAGCGAACCGTGCCGGCCCTGGAGCGGCGCCGCGACGTTGAACGCGAAGCCGTAGAGCACCGCCGCGGACAGCACCAGCAGCACGCCGAGCAGGTTCGAGCCTCCCTCAACGGAGGGCAGGCTGATCGCAACCACGCCGAGGAAGCCCAGCACCAGGCCGATCCCCTGGAGCCGCGAGGGCAATGCCCGAACGAGCAGCGCGCCCACCAGTGCGGTGAACAACGGCGCGCTCGCATTGACCATTCCGGCGACCCCGGTGTCGATCCACTGCTGCGCGACTGCCAGAAGGAGGAAGGGGATCGCCATCCACTTGAGTCCGAGCAGAGCGATCTGAGGCCACGCGGAACGCGGTACCGGCTGCCGGGCGGCGGGGATCAGGGCAAGGGTCGCCGCTCCGATCGCGATCCGCCCGAAGGCGATCAGCGGTGGGGCGAAGTGCTCGAGGCCGAGATCGATGAACAGGAACGACCCGCCCCAGGTCACGGCGGTGCCGGCGAGCATGGCCCAGTCGCGCGGAGCGAAGACGGCGCGCGCGTCCTCGCGCGCCTGTTCGACGGCGGTGGCCCTCATCGCGAGAACAGCGATGCCGGCGCCGCGTCTATGACATCGGCGCTGCGACCGAGTGGCGGGCACGGCGCCTCACCTCGCGGATCGCACGCGCCAGCCGGCGCACGCCCTCGTCCAGCTGGTCCGGGTCGAGCAGCGAGAAGGACAGCCGCAGCGACGTCTGCGATCGGCGCTCGGCGGTGACCGCCCCGCCCGGCGTGAACATGACGCCGCCGCGGGCGGCCTCGGCGTAGAGCGCCCGCTCGTCGAGCGGGCGCGTGAGCGTGACCCAGACGTGGTGGCCGCCCTCGGGCGGGTCGGCGTGGTACTCGCCCGGCAGGTGCCGCTCGAGCGCGGCCAGCAGCGCGTCGCGCCGTTCGCGGTAGAACGGAATCGTGCCGGCTACGTGGCGGTCGTAGGCGCCGGTCGCGAGCCAGCGTGCCGCCATGTGCTGGATCAGCGTGGGCGAGTGGAAGTCGGCCTCGAGCTTGAGCATGGCGATCCGGTCGCGGACGGGGCCGCGGGCGGCAACCCAGCCCGTGCGCAGGCCGCCGCCCACCACCTTCGAGAGCGAGTTCACGTAGAGCACGTGTGCCGGGGCCAGCTCGCGCACCGGGCGCACGAGCTTTCCGTCGAAGTGCATGTCGGCGTAGACGCGGTCCTCGATGATGAAGAAGTTGCGCTCCACGGCCAGCTCGGCCAGGCGTGCGCGGCGCTCGTCGGAGATGCTGCTCCCGGTTGGGTTCTGGCACGCGCTCTGCAGCCCGACCAGCTTCACCTCGTGGCGCGCGAGCAGCCGCTCCAGAGCGTCCACGTCCATGCCGTGCTCGTCCACCGGCACGCCGATTACCCGCGCGCCCGTCCCGCGCATCGCGGTCATCATGCCGATGAAGGTGGGCGACTCGATCACGGCCACGTCGCCGGGCTCCAGCGTCGCGCGCGCGGACAGCGCGATCGCCTGCTGGGCGCCGGACGTGATCACGAGCTCGTCGGCGTCCTCGGCGTAGCCGTACATCCGACCGCGCGCGGCGATCTGCTCGCGCAGGTCGAACAATCCCTCGGCGGGGAGGTAGGACAAAGCCTCGCCCCCGATCTCCTCGAACACGTCAGCTGCGATCCGGGCCAGCTCCTGCGTCGGGTAGGTGCTCGGCGCCGGCCAGCCCGTGGCGAGCGAGATCACGCCCTCGCGATTTGCCAGCGAGAAGGTGTCGGCCAGCACCTGCTCCGAGTAGGAGGTGTCATCGGGTGGCAGGGCGTACACCTGCCAGTCGTCGCCGTGGGAGGCGCTGCCGGCGGGTGCGAGCGTGCGCACGAAGGTGCCGCGGCCTACCTGGGCCGTGACGTAGCCGAGCTCGGCGAGCTTGCGGTAGACGCGCGCGGCGGTCAGGTGGTTCACGCCGGCCTCCGCGGCCAGCTCGCGCGTCGGCGGCAGCTTGGAGCCCCGCTCGAGCTCGCCTGCGTCGATGGCGGCCGCGAAGCGATCGACCAGCTGCTGGGTGATCGACACGTCGCCATCCCGCTCCAGATCAGACAAATTCAACTTGTAGGACATTGCGTCGGCCATTGTGGGACCTACACTACCAGTACATCGTCATACACTCAACCGCCCAGGAGATCACAATGACCAACCTCACCGTCCGCCACTCCGTTGCTTCAGACCTCAGCGAGCTGGCTCGACTCGCGGCACTCGACAGCGCGACCCCGCCACGCGGACCCGCGCTGGTCGCCGAGGCCGACTCGCGCATGCTGGCCGCGCTGCCGCTCGGCTCGGGCCGCCCGATCGCGGACCCGTTCGAGCCGACGGCCGAGGTGGTCGCGCTGCTGCAGCTGCGCGCCGAGCAGGTCGCGGCCGGCGAGGGCGAGCGCCGCGGCCTCGGCGAGCGACTGCGCTCGCTGCTGCGCCTGCGTCCTTCGCACGCGCGCGTGTAGGCCCCCTCCCATCAGGCCTTCCCCAACCGCCGGCCCCACTCTGGCGGGCGGCCTCCTAGTCCCGACCGTCGCTGCGGTTACACCTCGATTCGACCTGTCGGCGTTGATCTCATCCGCAGGGGGCGGCGGCTCAGGCGTGGAAGGCGGCGAGCCGCCGCCCCTCCTCGTCCAGCCCGTCGCGGTCGGCCCGGGCGAGCCTCCCGAAGGGCTGCAGCTCGATCCGCCCGCCCTCGTGGCGCCAGGTCCCGGCGACGGCGCCGTCCACCAGGAACGTCGGGAACGACTGCGGCGCCTTGGTGTGGAAGATCTTGGGCCGGTGCTCCTCGGGCAGGATCAGGGCGCGGCGGCAGTGCACCAGCAGGGTGGCGTCCCAGGTCGGCAGGTAGCGGACCGGTGCCGGCGTGTCGGCAGCGGGCAGCGCGAGACGCGGCAGGTCCACCAGCAATCCGCCCCCCTCGTCCCGGAAACGGCGCAGCTCCAGGCGCTCGAGCGCCGTGCCGACCGGCCTGACCGGCATGCCCGCCCAGTTGGCGATGTCGCCGGGGGCCGCTGGGCCGAAGCCCTGCAGGTAGCGCCGGATCAGATGCTCGAGCCCCTCGGCGGGAGTGACCGAAGGTGGCCCCGTCCAGGTCTCCGCGGTTCCGTAGATGTCGGCCCGCCGGCGCTCCCATGTGCCGGCCGGCGGCACGCGCACCAGATCGAGCCACATACCGATCCCGTTGAAGGCCATCGAGTCCATGCCCTCGATCAGCTCGGCGCGCGGGAGCGGCCCGTCCGCGAGCCGGCGCCTCGCCTTTGCCGCCAGCGAGCGCAGCTCGAGCGCCGACATCTCGCGCCGGGCCCGCAGCCAGCGCTCGCGCCTGGCCTGGCGAATAGCGATCGCGAACGGCCAGTAGTCGCCCGCGGAGACGAGGTGAATGGTCACCCGCATGAGCGTGCCCTGCACCACCGAGCGTTGCTCGAGGGCGCTCGTGAGCTGGTGGCGTTCGAATCCCTGGAGGCGCGACCAGAGCCCGATGTACATGGACGGCGCGTACTGCGCCTGCAGTCCCGCGACTCGCTCGAGGCCCCGCGGCAGCGAGTCGCGCCGGCGCGCCAGCAACAGCTGCCGGTCGAGGACGGCGCGGTTCAGCTCGCGCTGGGTGAGGACGCGTTCGGCGCCGAGCGACACGCGGCGTGAAGCTAGCGCGCCGCCGCCAGCAGCGCGGCCGCCTCGGCTTCGACCCCTTGCGCAAGCACGTCAATGCCGCCCACGATCGCCGGATCGCAGCAGAACCCGAAGTGCAGCTGCCCCGCGAGCGACACCACGGCGATGCGCAACGCGTGGTGCTCCCCGATCTCGGCGATCGAGTAGACGGCTTCCACCGGTGCGCCGAGCACGGCGACCGGCCGCGAGGGCCCGGGGACGTTGGACACGTTGAGGGCGAAGGTGCGCGGGCTGGCCTCGAGGCGCCGGCAGAGGTGCTCCAGCTGCGGCGACACTCGCGCGAGGTCGCGCATCAACACGTCGAGCGTCTCAGCATCGTGATCCGACTTGCGTGCGGCTGTGGCGGCGCGCACGGCGGCCAGGCGGGTTGCCGCATCGGGGTCGCCTAACGGCAGCGCGAGGGTGAAGAAGGAGTCGCGGTTGCCGTCGTCGTCGCCGGCGTGGTGGAGGCTGACCGGGATCTTTACGCGCACGCTGCCGAGGTGACCGTGGTGGTCGCGGATCCATGCGCGCAGCCCGCCCGCGACGACCGTGAGCACCGCGTCGTTGACCGTCGCGCCGGCGAGCTGCTTGGCGGCGTCGTGAAGTTTCTGCAGCGGCGCGCGCGCGAAGGCCACCTCGCGGTCCGACCCGATCGTTCCGTCGAACGGCGAGCGCTTGTGCCCGAGGGCCACCTCGTGCCGCATGAACGCCGCCAGGCGCGCCGGGCTCGGAGTGGGCCGCCGTAGAGCGTGTCGCCCCGGGCGTTCGGTGCGGCGTCCCAAAGCACGGCATCGGCGAAGCGCATCGCCGTCGTGCCATCCGCGAGCGCGTGGTGGATCCGCCACACGAGCACGGCGCCGTCGCCGGCACGCGGCAGCACGTCGATGCGCCAGAGCGGCCGCGATCGATCGAGCCGCTCGGCGAACAGCCGGGCCACCTCCGCCCGCAGGGCGTCGTCGCCGCAGGGGTCCACAGCGGCCGCCACGACATGGGTCGCGATGTCGAAGCGCTCGTCGTCGATCCAGATGGGGCGATCTGCCGGCCCGCTGAGCCGGCGCGTCATGGCCGGCACGCCGGCCAGCCGCGCGGCGACCGAGGCGCGCAGGCGCTCCGGCGTCGGAGCTCCCGCGCCGACCAGCACGACTTTGCAGGTGTGCCCGGCGACGGCGGCGCCCTCCAGATCGAGGATCGCCCGGTCCTCGTCGCTGAGCGCGATGCCCTCCATGCACGGCATTGTCCCTCTACGCCGGACCACCGTGGAACCGCCGAGATGTACCGAGCGAAGCGCCCGGCGCGTCGGCGCGGTCAGGTAGCTGGAACCTAGGCCGCGCCGGACTCCGTCGCCGGTTCGGGTGACGGCGGGACGCGCAGCAGGCGCGCCGCGGACGGCGGCAGCCACCAGTTCCAGCGTCCGAACAGCGATACCACCGCGGGCACGAGCAGCGCCCTGATCACGGTCGCGTCGAGCAGGATCCCGGCCGCGAGGCCCGTGGCCAGGATCTTCACGTCGGTCTCCGGCCCGGATGCGAGCGCCGCGAACGCGAGGAACAGGATCAGGGCCGCGCTCGTGACCAGCCGTCCCGTTCGCCCGAGCCCGAAGATGATCGCCTCGTTGGTATCACCGGTGTGGTCGTACTCCTCGCGCATGCGCGCGAGGATGAAGACCTCGTAGTCCATCGAGAGCCCGTACAGGAAGGCGAACACCATCAACGGGATCCAGGACGCGATCGACCCGGTCGGAGGGATGCCCCAGATCTCGTTCGACCCGTGGCCCTCCTGCCAGACCAGCGCCATGATTCCCCAGGCGGCGCCGATCGAGAGCACGTTGAGGACCACCGCCTTCGCCGGCAGCAGTAGCGAGCGGAAGGCCCGCGCGAGCAGTAGGAACGTGAGCACGGCGATCAGCGCGATCATCAGCGGGAACGCGCCGTAGACGGCGTCGATGAAGTCCGCGTTGAGCGGGCCGGTGCCCCCCACGCGGGCGTCGGGGGAGGCGTTGTGGGCGGCGTCGATCAGCTCCTGGACGGTGTCGCGCCCGGCGGCCGACTCGTCGCCTTCCCGCGGCGGCGCCGCCACGATCGCGTCGCCGTCAACGCGCCAGTCGCTGCCCTCCGGCGCGACCGCTCCGTGCACGCCCGCGACCTCGCCCTGCGCAGACGCCACCGCGGGCGCGTCGCCATCAGGGACGAGCGTCTCGGTCGGGGCGATGGCGCCCTTGCCGATGCCGGAGTCCGCCAGCAGGTCGAGCCCGCGCTTCGCCGGGCCGGCCTTCGCGATCGTGTCGGGGTCGGCGTTGCCGAGGTGCAGGTTGCTGGCTGGGATCAGCAGCGCGAGGAGGATCGCCATGGCGACCACGGCGGCGGCGATGCGATGGCGGACCACGCCGGCCGACCAGCGCTCCCAGAAGCTATGGCTGCGGTCGCGGCGCCGCAGGCGGCGGCGATCGAGCCGCGGCCCGATCGTGGCCAGGATCACCGGCAGCAGGGTGATCGCCACGAGCGTCGCGACCAGCGGGATGATCAGCCCGCCGTAGCCCATGCTGCGCAGGAAGGGCAGCGGGATCGCGACCAGCGCCAGCAGGCCGACCGCGACCGTGGTGCCCGAGAAGACCACCGCACGGCCCGCCGTTGCCATCGCGGCCACCACCGCCTCGTCGCCCTCCAGCCCCTTCTCACGCTCCTCGCGCCAGCGGACCACGATGATCAGCGCGTAGTCGATCGACACTCCGAGGCCGATCAGCGCGATCAGGAATTGCACGATCGGCGAGACGTCGGTGATAGCCGTCAGCCCCCAGAGCAGCAGGAACGACACGAGGATCGAGCAAATCGCCATGGCGAGCGGCACGAGCGCCAGCAGCGAGCCGAACACGAATGCGAGCACGACCAGCGCGCCGAGGCCGCCGAGCAGCGCCTCCAGGAACACGCCAGGGCCCTCGTCGGCGTTGCCCGACGAGTCGTACAGGGCGTCGTAGCCGGTCAGGTAGACCGGCGCGCCGGCGACGCTCGTGCCGCGCAGCCCGCGCTTCAGGTCGCGGCTGGCGTCGACGTTGCCCGCGAACGGGTCCTCGCTGCGCCGCGGGAAGACATAGATGTACGCCGTGCGCCCGTCCTCCGAGGTGAACGTCGGGTCTCCGGTCGACCCGAAGCCGGCGACGCGCGAGCCGGGCACGGCCTTCTGCGCCGTCTGCTCGGCGCGACGCAGCTCCGCGCGCGCCCCCGGCGAGTTGGCCGCCGTGCCCTCAGGCAGCTGCACGACCGGCACGAGCGGCGGGCTCTCGCCGCCGTTGCCGTAGATGCGGAGGATCTCCTGGCTCGTCTCCCACCCCTCGCGGTCCGGGACGCTGAAGCGCTGGTCGAGTGCCTCGGAGGCCGGTCCGGCGGCCGCCATGCCGACGATCGTGAGGACGATCCAGCCGATGGCGACGAGACGCTTGTGCTGAAGTACGGTGCGAGTCGCGCGGGAGAGCATCAGCCGTTTGTATCAGAAACGGTTCGCGAGACGTATGATCGTTCTGTGAAGTTCCCGGGTCACGAGGCGGTGAACGCCTACACGGGCTTCCTACTGAGGAAGGTGTCGGCGGCGTCGTTCGAGGGCTTCTCGAAAATCGCCGCCTCCTACGGGCTGCACCCGATGCATTTCGGGATGCTCAACATCATCGAGGCGGAGGAGCCGATCTCCCAGCGCGACCTGAGCCGCCGCACCGGAATCGACCCGAGCACGATGGTGGCCCGGATGGACATGCTCTACGACCGGGGGCTCGTGGAGCGCAAGCGCAGGCCGGACGACCGGCGCAGCTACGAGATCCGGCTGTCGCCGTCCGGTCGCAAGGTGCTCACCGACCTGCGCGAGCGGGCACGGGAGCACGGCGAGCACTTCTTCACGTCGCTCACGCAGGCCGAGCGCAAGCAACTGCACGAGCTGCTCGCGAAGCTGGCGGCGAGCCTGGACGCCTAGCGAGTCGACGGCGTCCTTAGACTCCAGCCGTGGGCTACCGGCAGGCCCTACCGCAACTCGAGGGTGGACTGTTCCTCACGGACGGCGGCATCGAGACCACCCTCATCTTCCACCAGGGACTCGACCTGCCCGCGTTCGCGGCCTTCGTGCTGTTGCACGACGACGCGGGCACGGATGAGCTGCGCCGCTACTACGCGCCCTACGTCGCGCTGGCCTCCGAGCAGGGCCTCGGCCTCGTGCTCGAGAGCCCGACCTGGCGCGCCAGCCCGCGCTGGGCGGCGGAGCTCGGCTACGGCGAGCGACAGCTCGACGAGCTCAATCGCAAGGCCGTCGCGCTCATGGAGGAGTTGGCCGCTGACGCTCGCAAGAGCGGCGCGCCCGTCGTCATCAGCGGCTGCATCGGCCCGCACGACGACGGCTACAACCCTTCCACACAGCTCGGCGTGACCGCCGCGCAGGACTACCACTCGACGCAGATCGAGACCTTTGCCGAAACGGCCGCGGACATGGTCACCGCGATCACGATGACCTACGCCGACGAGGCCATCGGGCTCGCGCGAGCGGCCCGGGAGGCCGGCCTGCCGGTGGTGATCTCGTTCACGCTCGAGACGGACGGGCGCCTACCCGGCGGGCAGGAGCTCGGCGCGGCGATAGCGCGGGTCGACGAGGCCACCGACCAGGCCCCCGCGTACTACATGATCAACTGCGCTCACCCGGCGCACTTCGCGGGCGTGCTCGAGACCGAGGAGTCGTGGCCCGCGCGTATCGGCGGCCTGCGGGCCAACGCCTCGACCAAGAGCCACGCCGAGCTGGACGAGGCTGCGGAGCTGGACGAGGGCGACCCGGTCGACCTGGGCGCCCGTCACGCGGCGCTGCGCGACAAGCTGCCGAAGCTGAACGTTCTCGGCGGCTGCTGCGGCACCGACCACCGCCACGTGAGGGAGATCATCCGAGGGTTCGCGCCGCCCGGAGGCGGCTGACGAAGCGCTGCGTCTCCGGCTGGCGCTCGGAGGCGCCCGGTTTTGGAAGCGATCCAATCTCGTACAAGCAGGCCGGCGAGCGCTACCTGCTATCGGAGGACTGGGAGCGCGAAGACCTGGCCGCCAACCTGATCGAAGCGCTGCTCCAATGCGACCACAACGTCCAGGAGCGCATGATCTGGCACCTGTTCATGATCGAGAACGAACTCGGGCAGCGGGTCGGCGAGGGCGTCGGCATCTCGGCGGACGATGTGCGCAACCTGCCACCGCTCGCCACGCAGACGCTGACCGAGGAGGAGCAGCAGCGGCTGGCCAACCTCGGCAACAACCCGCCGCGCGAGGTCAACGGGCTGACCATGACCCACTGCGTCCCCAACGAGCGGGACGTGCAGGCGGGCGAGGCGGTACCTGCCTAGTTCTCCGTGAAGGGCGCGAAGCTCGCGGCACGCGCGTACAGCTTGTACAGCCGGAAGCTGCCGGCGAAGTCCCTGCGACAGGTGTTGTCGAGCACGTCGTAGGCGGCTTCGTCGGACAGCTCCGGCGTGTGCAGCGCGCTGTCCTTGAGGTTGACCTGCTGGCGGATGTCGTGGATCGTCGCCACGCGCTGCGGGCGCGTGCCGGCGTTCCAGTCGGAGCACTGGGCCATCTGCGCGACCGAACCGACCAGCTTCTCGCCGACCGGCTTCGCCTCCCGTGCCCGCTCGGGCTCAGCCCCGCAGGCGGCAATCGCCACCGCCGCCACGAGGGTGAGGGTGCACGCGGCCTTCGTCACTCCGGTGGCTTGGAGTCTGGGATGCCCGTCAGCTCGCCGATCCGGTCCTCGAGCTGCTTCGCCCGTGCGGTCTCGAGGAACTCGCGCGCCCCATCGGCGAACGCCTCCTGCTTGCGCACCGCTGAGATCGAGCCAGGCTTCGGCGGCAGGGTGTACCAGTCGCACTGCTCGGGCGGTGCCTGGCCCTCGCGCGCGAGGAAGCAGGACAGCAGGTAGGCGACCTTCACCGGGTCACCGGTGCTCGTGCTCGTCGGGCAGTTCGAGGGCAGGACGTCGTTGCCGTCGCCGGCTCCGGGACCGGTCACGCTGGCCTCGGTGCCGTCGGGGCCGGTGTTCCCGAACCAGCAGTTCTTCACCACCGGCCCGATGCCGCCCTCGTCCCACCAGAAGTCGACGCCGTTGGGCGCCGCCCCGCTGGTGGCGCCCACGTTGTTCCCGAACGCGTACATCTCGGGGAACGGCTTGAAGCCCTTCGGCACCTGGCCGAGGCGGTTGAAGAAGAAGCGGTTGTTGCACGACGTGGACAACGTCGCGTTGTTGCACGAGCCGCCCGGGTTGACGTTGCCCTCCGGCGTCACGAGGAAGTCCGGGATCGAGAGCAGGAAGGCGGCGTTGCGCCAGTTGTCCCAGATCCAGTTGCGGTAGACGGCGCCGTTGTTGTGCCCCGCCCAGAAGATCCCGACGCCGACCGGCAGGATCCCGATCCGCGGCTCCACCGGCGGGTTCGGCTTGTAGAGCTCGAGGTTGTTGGAGTAGATGTAGTTGTGGTCGATCTGGACGCTGTCGGCCGGGAACCCGGGGTGGCCGCCGGCTGAGATCGTGTCGGTCGAGATCCCGGCCGTGTTGCCGTAGATGTTGTTGCGGGTAATGCGCACCGCGTTGCCCATCGAGCCCGAGTAGGCGAGCACGCTGCCGCGCATGTCGCAGTTCTTCACGACGGTGTTGATGCGCGGCGCGTCGGGATAGAACGACTTGTCGGCCTGCTCTCCGGTTTCCGGCGCGGCGCCCGGATACAGCACCGCGTCGCCGGCGCCGAGGCCGTCGCAGTCGGTGTAGAGGCCGTGATCGGAGGTGAAGGTGAGGTTGCCGTAGTCGGCCGCCCAGAACATCTTCACCGTGTCGATCCGGTAGCCGTCGGTCTCCTCGATGTAGAGCCCGTGCTCCAGCGCACCGCGAACCGTGAAGTTGTGCGCCACGAACCCATCGGCGCGGTCGACGCGCAGGATCACGTGCTTGTTCAGCGTGCGCGGGCGTGCCTCGGGGTCGTCCGACTCGTAGTCGGAGGCGCCGTCGACGATCACGTCGGTGGGCAGCACGCCGCTGCCCTCGAGCTGGAGGTTGCAGCGCACGCAGGGGCCCAGGTCGGGGATGCCCTGGCGGTTCTCGAGCGGCGGGCTCGGTGGGGGAGCGTCGGGCACGGCGCGGCCCTGGACGTGGACCAGGTTCTGGTCGTTCGGGCAGGTCACCTGGTAGCGGTAGCTGGGCGTCTTCCCGCCGCCCGAGTCCTGCTGGGTCATGCCGGCGCAGCGCGGGTCGTTGAGCGGCCGGGCACGCGAGGTCGGCTCGGTATAGATGCCCGGCATCACAACGACGCGGTCGTTGTTGTGCGAGTCGTTCACGGCCGGCTGGATCTCGTTGTAGTCGCAGCGCCTGGCCAGCGCGACGTTCTGCCAGAGCAGCTTGAGCGCGTCCCACCTGCTCAGCCTCAGCTTCGGCTGGCTGGGCCGGATCCGGTAGCCGTGCGCCCTGGCCGCTTCGATCGACTCGGCGAGCAGGCTCAGGGACTTCCAGCCGCCGCGCCCCTGGCAGACGACCCGCGCCTCGCCGGCGCCCTTGCCGCTCACGGCCGACCCGAGCGAGCGCAGGTCGGGGACCTTCCCGCCGGCCGCGGTCTGCACCGAGGCGTCCGGTGCCGGGTCGGGCCAGTACGACGGCCGCTCGAGATGAGCGACCGCCGCCGCGGGGAGCGCGAGGACGCCGAGCACCGCGGCGAACACGATCAATCGACGGCCGGCGCCACCCTTCGACATGCAGTCCCCTCCACGTTGCGAGATCCCTGCGGGGGAAGCTATCCGACCGGGGGCGGTTGCGCTACCGGACGATGATCTCGCAGCCGTGGCTCGCGGCGCCGGGCGATCCACGCCAGCGGCGCCAGCACCAGGCGCTGCAGCCACAGCGGCGGAAACACGGCCTGTACCTCCTGTTCGAACTCCCGCACGGACAGGGCGAGGTCGATCGCGAGCAGCTCACCGCCGGTCTGCGCGGCGGTCTCGCGGAACGTGATCCGCTCGCCGCTCGCCGGGTTCTGCAACACCTGTCCTCGGTGGGCCATTTCGCTCACGCCCCGTGGCGGGCATCCCAGATGCGCGTGGCCGCGGCGTCCCTCGCGTACTCGCTGAAGTCCCGGGGCTCGCGGCCGAGGGCGCGCCGGACACCGTCGGTCGGTGGGCGTTGCGGCCGTCCAGAACCTCTGTGAACAGGTAGGTCAGAAGCGACACGAACTCGGCCGGCACGCCGTGCTCGGCGAGAGCGGCCTTGTACTCGTCGATCGAGACCGGCACGTAGCGGATCTCGCGGCCGGTCGCGGTGGCGATCTCCTCCACCGCGTCCGCGAAGGTGAGGGGTCGCGGGCCGGTCAGCTCGTAGACCTGGCCTGCGTGCCCGTCCTCCGCGAGCGCCGCGACCGCTACGTCGGCGATGTCGTCGGCGTCGACGAACGGCTCGGGCACGTCCCCGGCCGGCAACGCGACCTCGCCGCCGAGCACCGCCTCCAGCATGTAGTCCTCGCTGAAGTTCTGGCTGAACCAGGTCGATCGCAGGATCGTCCAGTCAGCGCCGGCGTCCCGCACGGCCTGCTCCCCGAGCTCCGCCTCTGGCTCGCCGCGACCGGACAGGAGTACCAACCGCGGGACCCCGTTCGCCACCGCCAGCTCGGCGAACGAGCCCACCGTGGCCACGGCCCCCGGGGCCGCCAGGTCCGGGTGGTACGACACGTACGCGGAGTCGATGCCGCGCACGGCGGGCGCCCACGTGGCCTCGTCCCGCCAGTCGAACGGCGGCTCGCCGGAGCGCGAGCCCTCCAGTGGTCGATTGCCTGGCGTCCAGTGCCGGCTGCCAGCTGCGGACTGTCTATGATCACTAAGCTGCAATTCATGCTGGATCGTCCAGAGCACCTAGACGCTCGGCGACAGAGGACTCATACTGAGACGGTGGCCGCGATCGACCCTTGGGCTCCGGCGGATCCGGTGGGCGAGGCGCTGCACTTCCTCCGAATGAACGGCGCGTTCTATTGCCGCTCAGAGCTGAGCGCGCCGTGGGGCCTGACGCTGCCGCCGATGCCGGGGTACCTCTGGTTCCACGTGGTCAGCTCGGGCCGCGTCTGGCTCGAGACGGGCGCGGCCGATCCCGCTTTGCTGCAGCACGGCGATCTCGCGCTCGTTCCCCATGGGGAGGGGCACGCGCTGCGGAGCGAGCCGGGAGTTCAGGCGCCGGGGATCCTCGAGCTCGAGCGTGAGCAGGTCAGCGAGCGCTACGAGATCCTTCGCCACGGCGAGGGCGGCGTGCCGACGACGCTGATCTGCGGAGCTGTGCGCTTCGACAACCCGGCGGCTCGCAACCTGGTCGAGATCCTGCCGGCGACGATTCACATCGAGGCATCCGACTCGGTCCAGCTCGATTGGATGCACAGCATCCTCAGGCTGATGGCAGCGGAGGCGAAGGAGCTGCGGCCGGGCGGCGAGGCCGTGATCACGCGCCTCGGCGACATCCTCGTCATCCAGGCGATCCGGGCGTGGATCGAGACCGACCCGGCCGCGCGGACCGGATGGCTGGGCGCGCTCCAGGACAGGCAGATCGGCCGCGCGCTCTCGCTGATTCATCGCGACCCGTCGCGGGCATGGACCGTGGCGACGCTGGCGGACGAGCTGGCGATGTCGCGCTCGGCCTTCGCCGCCCGCTTCACGGAGCTCGTCGACGAGCCGGCGATGCAGTACGTCACGCGCTGGCGGATGCACGTCGCGCTCAACTCGCTCAAGGAGCAAGACGCCACCGTCGCCGAGCTCGCCGGGCGGCTCGGCTATCGCTCCGAAGCGGCGTTCGCGCGGGCGTTCAAACGCGTCATCGGTGTCCCACCGGGCGCGGTGAAGCGTGCGCCGGAGACCGCCCTCGTATAGTCACCGAATCTCCGTGCGTGTGGCACTCGACTCGCGCGACCAGCTCGGAGAGGGGCCGATCTGGGACGGCCGTGAGGGCGAGCTGCTCCGCGTCGACATCGCCCGCGGGAGGGTCCTCGGGTGGAGCCCATCCACGGGCTCGGCCTGGTCTCGCGAGCACGACGGCGAGGTGAGCGCGGTCGTGCCCCGCGCACACGGGCGCGGCCGGCTGCTGGCGATCGGTCACCGCATCCTGCTCGACGACGGCGACCGCGCGGACGTGCTGGCGACCGTCGAGGATGACCAGCCCGGCAACCGCTTCAACGATTGCAAGTGCGACCCGCAGGGCCGGCTCTGGGTCGGCACGATGTCAAAGGAGCGGGCGGTCGGCGCGGCGGCGCTGTACCGCTTGAGCCCTGGCGCGGAGATCGAGCGGGTCGTGGCCGGCACCACGATCTCGAACGGCCTGGCCTGGAGCCCGGCCGGTGACCGGATGTACTTCATCGACAGCACGACCCAGCGTGTGGACGTCTTCGACTTCGACGCGCGCACCGGCGCCATCGCGGACCGCCGCACCTTCGCGGAGATCGATCCTCTTGACGGCCTGCCCGACGGCATGACCGTCGATGCCGAGGGAGGCGTCTGGGTGTGTCTCTTCGGCGGGGCCGCGGTGCGCCGCTACGGCGTCGACGGCAGGCTCGACGCCGTGATCGCGCTGCCGGTCACGAACCCCACGAGCCCGGCGTTCGGCGGGTCCGCCCTGCGCACGCTGTACGTCACGAGCGCCCGCCACCGGCTGTCGGCGGAGCAGCTGCGGGCCGAGCCGCTCGCCGGCGCGGTGCTGGCGATCGAGCCGGGGGTGGCGGGCCTCCCGGGAAATCGCTTCGCGGGATAGGGGTTCAATGGCCGGACAGGTGCTCGGCCATACGGTCGAAGAAGGTCGACCACCCGTCTCCGGCGGCCTCGTACTGCTTCGCCGACATGCGCCCGCGTTGCTGGAAGAGCATCTCGGTGCGCCCGTCGCCGAGGTCCGTGAGGACGACGATCACCAGCTCGTAGAGGTCGTCGCCGGGTTGGTCGGAGAGGGTGAGGACGAGGCGCTCGGGAGCGATCGCCTCGCGGTACTCGCCGTGCCAGTGGATCTCGCGGCGCTCGGGGCCGGCGAACATCGTTGCCTGCCACGCGCCGCCCTCGTTGACGTCCATCGTGACCGTGGACACGGGCACCTCGGCCTCCTCGCCGCCGAACCAGTCGGCGAAGCGCTGTTGCTCGGTCCACTCCCGCCACACGCGCTCGCGCGGCGCGTCGAAGACGCGGGTGATCGTGATTCCCTCGCCGTCGGGGGTCGGTGACTCAGCCATTCTCGGTCTCTCGTAGGCGTGCCTCGAGGCGCTCGAAGCCGCTTTCCCAGAACGGACGGTACCTCTCGAGCCAGGTGGCGGCGTCCTCGAGCGGCTTGCCGTGCAGGCGGGAGGGACGCAGCTGTGCCGTGCGCCCGCGAGTGATCAGCCCGGCGTGCTCGAGCACCTTGAGGTGCTGGGACACTGCCTGCACGCTGATCGGGAACGGCTCGGCGAGCTGCTTGACCGTCGCCTCTCCTTCGGTGAGCCGTCCGAGGATCGCCCGGCGCGTCGGATCCGCGAGTGCCGCGAAGGTGCTGCTCAGTTGATCGATTGCGACGTGGCTCCCTATTCAAGTGCGCAATTGATAACTTGACTATAGCCGCCGCGCGGACGAGGTCCGCCGCCTGCGGCTCCCCCACATCAACCGAGGAGGATCAAGAATGGGAAGGATCGTCGTAACGGAGTTCGTGTCACTGGACGGTGTCGTCGAGGACCCCGGCGGAAGCGAGGACTTCAAGCACGGTGGCTGGAGCTTCGAGATCAGCCGCGGTAAGGAGGGCGACAAGTTCAGGCTCGACGAGACCCTCGAGGCCGAGGCGCTGCTGCTGGGGCGCGTGACCTACGAGGGGTTTGCCGAGGCCTGGCCGTCCAGGGACGGCGAGTTCGCGGACAAGTTCAACAACATGCCGAAGTACGTCATCTCGTCGACGCTCGAGGACCCGGAGTGGAACAACTCGACGGTGCTCAAGGGCGACGTGGCTGAGCAGGTCTCGAAGCTCAAGCAGGAGCAGGACGGGGACATCGTCGTCCACGGCAGCCCCAGCCTCGTGGAGGCCCTGATCGAGCACGACCTCGTGGACGAGTTGCGGCTGATGGTGTTCCCGGTGGTCCTCGGGAGCGGCAAGCGGCTCTTTGGCGAGACCACCGACAAGAAGAGCCTTCGCCTTGCGGACTCGAAGATGGTCGGCGACGGCGTCGCGATCCTCACCTATGAGCCGGCAGGCGCCATGCCGTAGCCGCGCCACCGGCGGATCACCCAGACCGTGCCGGACGAGGGCGATCGCGGAGGCCGAGCTCCACTACGCCTTGGCGCGGGCCCCGCCGATCGCCTCGGCCAGGACCTCGCCGGCGAGCGCGACGGTCTCGAGGTCGTGCACATCGGGCATGTTGACCACCAGGCCGTCGAGCCCGGCATCCAGGTGAGCCGCGACCTGCTCGGCCACGCCGTCGGGGTCGCCGGCGATCGCAAAGCCCGCGATCCGTTCCTCGGACACGCCGTGCTCACGCAAGGGCGCGAGCTTGGCCTGCGCCTCCTCGTGGGTCGTCGCGAGGGCGAGCGTGCCCAGCTTGGTCTTCGTGATCTCCGCCGAGTCGCGACCCACGTTCTCGCAGTGGCCCTCGAGCACGCCGACGAGGTGGCGCACCTTCTCGACGTCGCCGAAGACGTTCGAGGCATCGGCGTACTGGGCGACCAGGGGCAGCGTCTTCCGCTCGCCGCTGCCGCCGACCATGATCGGGATGTCGCCACGGATCGGCCGCGGCCGGTTGAGGATGCTCTCGACGCTGTGATGGGTGCCGATCACCGTCGCCTGCTCCTCGACGAACATCGCCCTGGCGATGCGCAGGGCGTCCTCGAGGCGCTCGAAGCGCTCCCCCAGCGGGGGGAACTCATAGCCGAAGGCGCGATGCTCGGCCTCGAACCACGCGGCGCCGATTCCGAGCACCGCCCGCCCGCCCGAGAG
This sequence comes from Thermoleophilaceae bacterium, assembly GCA_013813135.1. GTDB lineage: Bacteria > Actinomycetota > Thermoleophilia > Solirubrobacterales > Thermoleophilaceae > JACVRW01. The sequence goes on from JACCSF010000010.1 coordinate 17,020, forward strand.
CACGTCGATCGTCGTGGTGATCTTCGCCATCAGCGCCGGGTTGCGGTAGGTCACGCCGCCGACCATGAGGCCGAGGTTCAGCGTCGACGTGCGAGCGGCGAGCGCCGCAAGGGCGGTGTTGCCCTCGAGCATCCAATGGTCCATCGGACCGACGCCCGGGATCTGGTTGAGATGGTCCATCACCCAGAGCGAGTCGAAGCCCGAGGACTCGGCGGTCTTGGCGATTCCGGTCAGCGCGTCCAGGAGCTCGTCGGGAGCGACGCCGGGAAAGTTGAAGCTGGGGACCTGGAGCCCGATGCGGAACGGGGCGGTAGCCATGAGCGCGTCCTAAGTTAGAAGGAGACCGCGGGGAACCCTACTGCCGGCGCTCCGGGTGCCGCGCGGGCTGTGCGAGGCGGCGCCCGCCGCTAATACCGGTGCGTTCCCCACCCGAAGACAGAATCGCAACAAGCCAACTGGAGCGCGCCGTGATGCTTCCCGCTATCTTGCCTGCCTCTCCTGAGCGCCATGCGTTTCACGACCAGCCGAACACCCGATAGCCAGCGCCCCCGGACCAGGGCGCTGCTGGCGATCGCGATAGCGCTGACGGGCCTCGCGGTGGGCTGCCGCATGGAGACGAAGCCCCCGACGAACGTGACGTCGTCTTCCGCCACTCTCAACGCGCAGGTGCCCTGTACCTCCGGCGACTACGGGCCGGTGCTGTGGGACCTGCGCGAGGCGGGCCATCCGACGTGGGAGGTCGTAGGGGCGGAGGAGCGCATTTCCTGCTCCGGATCGTCGGGCAGCACGCGGATCTTCGAGAGGGTCGCGGGGCTTCGGGCCGGGGCCGGCTACGAGTTCCGGGTCGCCGTGAACCCCCCGCCAAGTGGCGGTCCGTGGCTTCATTCCGAGGCGAGGCGGTTCTCGACCGGTGGCGGCAGCAGCAGCCCTAAGCCCGTCGTGGTCCCCTCCTCGGGCACCACGCCGGCGACGCTGCGGAGCGGCTCCGCCGGCGGGGGGCGGCTGCAACTGCGGGGGGTGAACGTCTGGGGGCTGCAGGATTCGATCACCACGAGTTTCGGCGCCGGCCAATACGCGAACCGCTCCACCGTGGCGAGCACGATCAAATCGTGGGGCGCCAACCTCGTCCGCTTCCGCCTGCTCGCGGACGACTACAACTCCGCCCCCAGCGCGGCGACCGGCAACCTCACGAAGGCGCAGATCATCCAGCGCATCATGGACTGGCGTGACACCGTCGTGGGGCGGGGCATGTACTTCATGCTCTGCTCCTGGGATGCCCTGGACGGCGCCCACTCGGACGCCGGCTGGGCGGGCAACGGCCACCGCGTGCACCAGATGTTCGCCGACATACGCGCGGCTCTGGGCGACGACCCGATGGTGATCTACGAGGTCACCAACGAGCCCAACAACGTCAGCTGGGCGCAGTGGGAGGCCAACATGCAGGGGTCGATCAGGCACTTCCGCGAGACGCTCGGCTACAAGGGCCTGCTGGTGATCGATCCGATCTGGTGGGCGAACTCGGGCACCGGCGGACAGGGCTACGACGACGCCCGCTACTCCGGGCTCGAGGCGTACGACGCGGCCCTGCCCGGGATGGGGTCGCACCAGCTTGCGTTCGCCAAGCACGACTACGCCACCGAGTACGCGAACAAGGCCTGGGATCCCGATGCCTGGAGGGCCGCCCAGGGCGGCTCACAGATCAAGCACCTGATCTTCGAGACCGAGTTCGGCAACTACAACGGGAGTCCCTCGAGCGTCAGCGCCGCCTGGGCCGCGGGGGCGGCGAGCTTCTTCGCCGGCCGCTTCGCGACCCAGCAGAACTACGTGGGCGCGGCGGCGTTCGTCTTCGGGCCGTGGTTCGACGCCAACGCCATGAACGCCGCGAACGGTCAGAACCCGACGGCGTGGGGGACGTCCGTCAAGGACAAGCTGCTCGGGGGCTAGGGACGCGGGCCCCGGCGGCCCATTCGAGGCCGGCGGGTAACCGATTCTTTGCTGCCGAGCGCCTCGACCGATCCGCCGATCCTCTATCGCCATCGATCCTGCGGCCAGATCACCCACGTCGAGCCGCATTGCGCGGCCTGCGGCGAGGTCCTGCACTCGACCGACGTCGAGGTGGAGCCGGGCCCCGGCCTGGCGGCCGCGAGCGATCACGGATTTTCGTAGAGCCGGGCGGGGCCGGTGGCCGTGCCGAGCTCCGCCAGCCGCCGCTCGAGCAAGCGCCGCTCGGCGTCGTCGTGGACCAGCGCCAGCGCACGGCGGTAGGCGTCGCGGGCCTCGGCAGTGCGACCGAGCCGGCGCAGCAGCTCGCCCCGCGTCGAGTGCAGGTAGCGGTAGTCCTCGAGCGGGAGGCGATCGACGATGCCGAGCCCCGCCTCGGGACCCTGCTCCTCGGCGACCGCGACGGCCCGGCTCAGCTCGACGACCGGCGAGTCGGTGAGGCGTGCGAGCTCGCCGTAGAGGGCGGCGATCTGGGGCCAGTCGCGCGGCTCGTCCGCATGCAGGGACGCGATCGCCGCCTGCACGACGTAGGGACCGCGGCCGTGCAGCGCCAGGGCCCGGTCGAGCACCGCCCGCCCATCGGCGATCTGCGCGGCGTCCCAGAGCGAGCGGTCCTGGTCGGCGAGCAACACCAGGTCACGGGCGGGTGGGGGCGTATACCGCGCCTGGCGGCGGGCGTCGAGCAGGGTCATCATCGCCAGGAGACCGTGCACCTCCGGCTCGTCGGGCATCAGCTCGGAGAGCGCCCGCCCGAGCCGGAGCGCCTCGGCCGCCAGTTCGCCGCGGCCACCGTAGCCCTCGTTGAAGATCAGGTAGACGACCGCGAGCACGGCGGCGAGCCGATCGGGCAGCAGGTGGTCAGGAGGCACCCGAAACGGGATCCCGGCGGCCTTGATCTTGCGCTTCGCCCGCACGAGCCGCTGTGCCATCGTCGGCTCTCCGACCAGGAAGGCGCGGGCGATCTCGCCAGTGGTCAGGCCGCCGAGCGTGCGCAGGGTGAGAGCGACCTGCGCGTCGGTGGCGAGTGCCGGATGACAGCAGGTGAAGACGAGCTCGAGGCGCTCGTCTGGAAAGGTCATCGGGTCCACCATGTCCTCCGCTGCCTCGGGCACACCGAGCAGGCGGGTCTTCGCGGCGAGCGTGCGGTCGCGGCGAATGCGGTCGATGGCTCGATTGCGCGCCGTCGTCACCAGCCAGGCGCCCGAATCGGCGGGGGCTCCATCGCGCGGCCAGCGCTCCGCGGCGACCGCGAAGGCCTCCTGCGCGGCCTCCTCGGCGAGGTCGAAATCGCCGAGGAAGCCGACCAGGGCAGCGAGGACATATCCCCACTGCTCGCGGAAGGCCTGCTCGAGGACCGCTACCACTCCGCGATCGGGCGCACCTCGATCGCGCCGCCCATGCGCGCCGCCGGGATCCGCGAGGCCAGCTCTATCGCAGCGTCGAGGTCCTGGGCCTCGAACAGGAGGTAGCCGCCGATCGCCTCCTTGATCTCGACGAACGGGCCGTCGGTGGTCAGCGTCTTGCCGTCCTGCACTCGCACGGTGGTTGCGGTCTCGGGGGGCTGCAGCTGGAGGCCGGGGCTGACGCCGGGGGTCTCGCTGACCGCCTTGTACGCCCCGGAGACGGCACCCTTCTCGTCCTCCGAAAGGCTCTCCCACTCCTCCGACGGCGGCGTCGGGGTGGACCCCTGATGGATCAGCAGCATGTACTTCATCGCTTCCTCCTTCTCGGAATGGTCGCCTATAGACGAACGGGGAGCGAAGAATTCGACAGCTCCGCGCCCAAAGCTCGCGACGACGGTGATCGCCGTCGAACGGCGCTTCACCGCCGAGACCCGGACGATGTTCAGTGAGCTGTTCCCCACCGAGGCTGGCGCGGACACGCTTCTCTACGACATCGGGCGCGACTTCGCGATCGCGGTCATGACCGGTGTCGCCCTGCAGCGGCTGTTCCCCCACGGCGAACGCCCGGCGTCCGACTATGTCGATGCGCTCAAGCGCATATTCCAGCTGGCGAGTCTTCAGACCTGAAGGAGCGCTCGCGACCATGCATCGCATCAGAGTCCCCGCTCCACGTGCGGCCCTCGCGGCGCTGCTCACGCTGATCGCGACGTCCGTGTGGGTCGGCGCCGGCGGCACGACGGACGCTCGCTCCTATGTCAATGGATGTTCGCGCGGAGCGGGATTCTGTTTAGGTCAGGCAGGGCATCGGGGTCGGGGCGGCGCCGGTGTTCGTGGTGGCGTCTCGTTGCGGTCGGGCGGGGACCT
>JACCSF010000024.1 GCA_013813135.1 Thermoleophilaceae bacterium
ACTTCGAGCAGAACCAGGACAAGCTGAACCTGGTCGGGGGCGACTCCGGAGACGGGTGCATCAAGCCGTGCGCCGCAGCTGTGGAACCTGCTTCCACCTAGCTCCCGAGCGCCGTCGTAGCCTCGTCGGCCTGGGCCTGGTTCATCGGGACGATCTGGGCCGCTTCCGCGATCGACTCCTGATTCTCGAGCACGTAGTCCATGAACGCCTTCACCTGCGGCTTGTCCAGGGACTTGACGGCCGGATACATGAACAGCGGTCGCGACAGCGGCTTGTAGTCGCCGCTCTGGATCGTGTCCGAGGCCGGCGTCACGCAGCCGCTACCGGCGTCGACGCCGACCAGGTTCAGCTTGTCCTGGTTCTGCTCGTAGTAGGAGAACCCGAAGTAGCCGAGGCCGCCGGCCTCGCCCTCGACGCCCTGCACGAGCACATTGTCGTCCTCGGAGGGCTGGTAGTCCTTGCGCGAGACGCCCTCCTCACCGTTGATCTCGTCGGTGAAGAAGTCGAACGTTCCCGAGTCGGTACCCGGGCCGAACAGGCTCAGCTCGGTGTCGGGCAGGCTGGGATCGATCTCGCTCAGGTTCTTGACCTTTGAGCCCTCGTTCCAGAGCTTCTTGAGCTGCTCGACGGTCAGGCAGTCGACCTTGAGCTCCGGGTTGGTGACGACCGAGATCCCGTCGTTGGCGACCTGGACCTCCTTGTAGTCGATGCCGGCCTTCTTGCAGATCGGCACCTCCTCGTCATCCTTGATCGGACGCGACGCGTCGGAGATGTCGGTCTCGCCCGCGCAGAACTTCTCGAAGCCGCCGCCGGTGCCCGAGGTACCGACCGTGATCTTCACGTCCGGATACTGGGCCTGAAAACCCTCGGCCGCGGCTTGAGCGAACGGGCCGACGGTGCTGGACCCGTCGATGTTGATGGGGCCAGAGACGTCCCCGCCGTCTCCGCTGCCGCTGCCGCTGGAGCTGCTGCTGTTGTTTTCGTCGTCGTCGTCACCACAGGCAGCCGCTCCAAGGGCCAGGACGCCGCAGGCGGCGATCGTGAGGAGCTTCCTCATACGGTTTTCTCCTTGAGGTCGTTCATGTACAGCGCGGACTCTCTAGTGCGGCCGGTGCGAGCCTGTTATCGAACTGTCGCCGCGTTGTAAAAAGGATGTGAAGGTCAGCGGCGGTCGGAGTCCGCCGCGAACCGGTATCCGAACCCGAAATGGGTGTGGATGAAGCGCCGCCCGGGGACAGCGTCCTCCAGCTTCTGGCGGAGCTTTCCGATATAGACGTCCACCGACCGGTCGGACTTGCGGTAGGGCTCGCCCCACACCTCGCGGTAGAGCTCCTCGCGCGTAACGATCCTGTTTCGCCGCTCCACCAGTGCCGTGAGAAGCTCGAGCTCGCGGACAGTAAGATGAAGCCGTTCGCCGTTGACGAGCACAAGGAACTCGCTTGGGCGGACTTCGAGCTCACCGGCTCTGAGCGGCGGTCTCCCCAGGGTTGCTTCCATGCTGGAGAGCGTTCCAGCATCGTGCGGAATGTCCGTTACCCCGGCGTTGACCCGCTGTGAAAAAGCTGTAAAAGGGCGAGGGCCCGCCCCAGGGTTGCGTACACTCAGGGTCGATGTCGGACATGCGTCTCGCGATCCTGGACTCGGATTCGGGGTTTGTCCGGGTGCTCGTGAAGCGGGCGAGCGACTTGGGCTGGCAGTACCGGCGTCTGGAGGCGCCGCCCCGCACGGAGGATTTCGTCGCCATGCGCGTCAACGCGCTGGTGGTCGACCTGTCGCTGCTCGGACCAGGCGCCTGGGAGTTCCTCGAGCGCGTGACGGTCGCGCTGCCCGGTCTCGGCGTCGTGATCTGCACCGGCCGCTCGAGCGTCGCCCAGCGCGTGCGCGGCCTGCGGCTCGGGGCCGACGACTGGGTCACCAAGCCGTGTCATCCCGAGGAGGTGCTGGCGCGCGTCGAGGCAGTCGTTCGGCGGCGCAAGCGTGCATCCGCCCGGGTCGACACCGGGCCGCTCGTGGCCGGAGAGCTCGAGATCCGCGCAGATCAGTTCCAGGCATTCGTGCGCACGACCAGCGTCGACCTGACCCGACGCGAGTTCGAGGTGCTCCAGCTGCTGGCGCAGGCGAAGGGCAAGGTGCTCCAGCGCGAGGAGATCTACCAGGCCGTGTGGGGCTACACGATGGCCCACGGCGACCGCTCGGTGGACGTGTTCGTGCGCAAGGTGCGCCAGAAGCTCGAGAAGGTCTCGCCGGACTGGAACTACATCCACACCCACTTCGGCGTGGGCTACCGCTTCGACCCGGAGCAGCGGGAGGCGGAGGCGCCCCTGGGAACCGTGGCCCAGGCGCCCGCGGGCGCCGCGCCGGCGGTCGACGCCGGGCTGCGGGCAGCGGGCGTCGACGACGATCCTCCGTCGCTCGGCGACGAGCCGGCGACGCTGCTCGCGCCCTAAGCCGCGATCGCTCGCGGCGACGCGATGCCCGTCGCGAGCAGGCGATGCGGAGTCGAGCCGATCAGTCCGGCCGCCGCGCTCGGTGAGACCCCGACTTCGAGCAGGGTGTTCCGCGCCAGTTTGAGGGCCGGCGGGCGCGTCGGGCCGTGCGCATCGGAGGCGACGACCGAGATCAGTCCCTCGGCGATCAGCTCCCAGGCGGCGCTGCACGACTCCTCCCCGTGGTCGCCGGTGAGCGACTGCGCGTTGACCTGGGCCAGCGAGCCCGCCGCCAGCTCGCGGCGCAGCCCGGCCGCCCCGTCGAGGCTCGCGTCGGCGCTGCGCTCCGGATGTGCCACCAGCACGCCGAACCCGCGCTCGCGCAGTTCGGCGGTGGCCGCGTGGAAGTCCGCTCCGATGCCGTGGAACGGGGTCTCGACCAGCACCCAGCGCCCGCCCGAAGGACCTTGAGCGAGCAGCTCCAGCTCGCTCTGGCGCATGCGGCCGACCATCTCATGCCCCAGCTCGCCGCCGCAGCGGACCTCGAGCGGGATTCCCTCGGTCGCCAGCGCGAAGCGCAGCTCCAGCACCCGCGCGCGGATCTCGACGGCGTCGGTCAGGCCGAGATCCGTGCGCACGTGCGGAGTCGCCACCACTGTGCCGGTGCCGTCGGCCACCGCCGCCCGGGCGAGGTCGAGGCTGGCGGCCATGTCTTCCGGGCCGTCGTCGACGCCCGGAAGCAGGTGGAAGTGGAGGTCCACGTATGCCATCTCATGTGCAGGATCGGCCCCCGCACGTGCGATCCCGTGACACTCCTGTGACCCGGGTGTTGAGCCTGGGTGAAGCGCTCAGGCAGGTCGCCGCCTGTCACGGCTGACGGGCGTCGGGGCCGGCTTGCATGTGGCCTACAGCCGGTTGCCATACTTCCCCGCCGCCATGTCACGCAACCGGCGCATCGGGCTGGTCGTCGCTGCCCTTGCGGTCGCTGTCGTCGCGTTCGTCGTCGCCCAGCCGGGCGACGACGAGGACGCGTCGCCGTCGCCGTCGCCGACGAGCCAGGGCCAGACCGAGGCCGACGAGACCGACACGCAAGCCGAGGCTCCGGCCGAGCCGCCGGTGACCCGGATCAGCGTGAAGGGGGGCGTGCTCGTCGGCGAGCCCAAGGCGATCAGGGTCGCCAAGAACGACCCCGTTCGCATCGTTGTCAGATCCGACGTCCCGGATCAGATCCACCTGCACGGCTACGAAATAAAGAAGGAGGCGGCACCCGGGAAACCGGCCCGCTTCGCCTTCAAGGCGGACGCGGAGGGCGCCTTCGAGCTCGAGAGCCACGCGGCGGAGGACGCCGGAGCGGAGCCGTTGCTCGCCCGCCTGCTCGTCGGACCGTCGTGATCGCCCTGTTCGCCCACGCGGGCGGGCTCAGCGGGCGCTCGGACCTGCCGATCCCCGAGTGGCTCTTCGGGTGGGCCGCGGCGATGGTGCTGGTGATCTCGTTCGTGGCGCTGGCCGTGCTGTGGCCGGAGGCCAAGCTCGAGGGCGACCGCTGGCGGCCGCTGCCCGGCGTCTTGGGGCGCATCCCGGCGAGCCGGGCGGTCGAGATCATCTGTGGCGCGATCGGCGCCGCCCTGCTGGGCATCGTGATCTACACCGGACTGCGCGGCACGCAGAGTCCGGCGGCCAACTTCGCGCCCACGTTCGTCTTCGTGATCTTCTGGATCGGGCTCGTGCCGGTGAGCGTGCTGTTCGGCGACGTCCTCCGCGCCTTCAACCCGTGGCGCGCGATCGGGCGGGCGGTGGGATGGGCGGCCGGCCGCGTCGTCAGCGCCGGGCTGCCCGCGCCGCTGGCCTACCCCGAGCGGGTCGGGCACTGGCCGGCGACTATCGGCGTCTTTGCGTTCGCGGTGCTGGAACTGGTGATCTCGGGCGGCGACAAGCCCGAGACCGTCGCCATCGCCACGCTCGTCTACTCGGCGCTGACCTTCATCGCGATGGCGCTCTACGGCGTGGAGGACTGGAGCGCGCGCGGCGAGGCGTACTCGGTCTACTTCAACCTGTTCTCGCGGATCTCGCCGTTCGAGACGCGCGACCGCGTGCTCGGCGTGCGGCCGCCGCTGTCAGGGCTCGCCCATCTCAAGGTGGGCGCGGGCACCGTGCCGCTGCTGGCGGTGATGATCGGCTCGGTCACCTTCGACGGCGCGGGCGAGGCGCCCATCTGGACCGGAATCGCGCCCGACATCTCCAAGTTCTTCGAGGACGTCGGGCTGTCGCCCCAGCCCGCCTTCGAGTTGACCTTCCTGGTCGGGCTGACCGCGGCCATCCTGCTCGTCTACGGCTTCTACCGCCTGGGCGTGCTGGGGGCCAGGAGCGTGGGCGGTGGCTTCAGCGCCGAGAGGCTGTCGCGCGCCTTCGCGCACTCGCTGGTGCCGATCGCGCTCGCGTACGTGATGGCCCACTACGTCACCTACCTGCTGTTCCGCGGCCAGGCGATCGTCTTCCTCGCGTCGGATCCGCTCGGCGACGGCTCCGACCTGTTCGGCACCGCCAAGGAGCAGATCGACTACGGCCTGATCGGAGCGACGGCCACCTGGTACTGGCAGGTTGCCTTCGTGGTGGCGGGCCACGTGGCCGCGCTGACGCTCGCGCACGACCGCGCGCTGGCGCTGTACGAGGACGCCAAGCTGGCGGTGCGCTCGCAATACTGGATGCTCGCGGTGATGGTCGGCTTCACGAGCCTGGCGCTCTGGCTGCTCTCGCAGGCGAACACCTGACGCGGCCTGCGAGACTGCGCGACGATGTACTTCGCGCACGCCGGGCACTGGCTGACCTCGATCGCCTACTTCGTGCCGGTGCTGGCCTTCCTGGTGTGGCTGGGGGTCACGCACCTCAAGGACCGCCGCCGGACGCAGACCGCGGGGCGAACCCTTCGAGTTGATCAAGAGGAGACAGAAGACCGACCATGACGGAGACCATCACCGAGCAGGTCCATGACCCGATCCACCGGGTCGCCTACTAGTTCCGCAGATCTCTACCTGCGACCAACCGCGCACCTGAAGCTGGCCGAGCAGCCCGCCCCCGAGCGCTTCCGCTCGCGCCGAGAATGAGCCAATCGCGACCAGGGTGTCGCCGGAAGCTGCACCCCACCCGCGGCCGGGCCGGGACCGAGCGGACGTCGCGGCTCGCGCACCCCAGCGCCAGGATCGGCGTCCCCCGGCTCCCCGGCGAGTTGCACACAGCCTTGTGCGCCCGCAGCCGAACCCTCCACCAAGTCCCGTCAGGGGTGTGGCTGAAGTACAGCCCGTGCCCGCGCAAGGCGACGTGCCCGACCACGTGGCCGCGCGAATAGCGGCGCACGCCGACCGCGTTTGCAAGCACTACACCGAGCGCGAAAGCACCCGCCAGCGCCAGCCATACGGTCATCGGGTCAGTATGCGGCCGAGGCGACGCCGGGACAACCACCCAGACTCATGGCGCCAGGCCGACCGTGCGGGGACCGAGCCGCCGTCACTCTTCGGTGAGTCCGGCGGCCTTGAGCGCGACTTCGCGGGCTAGGTAGTCCTCGATGCGCCTGATCCGGTTGTCCTCAATCGTGAAGACGTTGTAGATCTCGCTGCCGAGGTGGATCCCGTCGATGTCTCCCAGATCGGGCGAGTGAACGCCGAGAACCACCGTAGCGTCGGTTCCCAGGAGCTCAAGCGAGTCGATCTCTTGGGCCGCGTCGTATCCGGACATGAACGTGGCGACGACCTCTTCGGGTCCGTGTCAGACGAGTTCCGCCCGGATGCCTTGCCAGACAACGTCGGGGTGCAACGCCGCCGTCATCGCGGCGGCGTCCCGGCGGCGCAGGGCGTCGAACCATGCCCAGAGGAATTCGATGTTGTGACGCTTCATGTGCGGGTCCTCCCTTTGCGGTTGCTCCTTCAGCGGCGAAACTCGGCTGGGGCGGCGCTCGCGCGCCGCCGCCGAGACGGACGCTTGTCCGGGAGGGGATGGCGCTCTAGCGTCAACCAGGCACGTCCGTGATCGTAGAGACGCGGCCGAGGGCTCGCAACAGGTCAGTCGCTGTCAGAGGCCGCTTCGGCGAGCGAAATGGCGAGGCGTTCGACGTGGGTCCGTCCGTGCTGTCCATCCTCGGGGGCGGCGTACCAGCGCGCGGGGATGCTGCTCGCGCCGAACCGGGCGCCGGCGATGGCGCCGGCCATTGCCGCGACGGTGTCGGTGTCCCCTCCGCAGCGCACGGCGACCGTCACCGCCTGCTCGAAGCTCTGTGCATGGCTGCCGACCACGACCGCGACCGGGACCGAAGCTGTTGCGGTGTGCGCCACGCGCCGGTCTGGGCCCCCCAACTTGCACGGGTCCAAACGCGTGCCGGCAAGGTCCTCGAGGCGACGGCGCAGAGAATCGACCGACGCCGCAGCGTGCGCAGCGGCGAGGGGGTCGTGCCCCGCCAGGGCCGCCGCCACCGCCGCCGCCTGCACGACCGCCCCGTAGGCACCCTCCGGGTGGGCGTGCGTGAGCAGCGCGCTCCGCAGCGCCTCGGTTATCACTCGGGCCTCGTCGCGAAAGAAGCGCACCGCGACGGGCGCAACACGCATCGCTGCGCCGTTGCTCGGCGACCCCTCGCCGTCGAGCACGCGACCGGCCGCCTCGGACAGCGGCACGCCTGCCTCCCACAGCGAGAGGACGGTCTTCGTGCCCGACCCATATCCCCGACGCTCGTCGTAGCGCGCGAGGAACGCTCCCGCCAGGTCCTGCTCTTCGACACGACCGCAGCGCAGCAGCGACTCGGCCAGCCCGATCATCATCTGTGTGTCGTCGGTGTAGCTGCCCGCCGGGGCGCGACCCTCGCGCATCTCCAGGCGCTGGGCACCATCTGCCCGGCCTGCCCTTCATACGGCATCCCGAGCGCATCGCCGACGAACGCCCCAAGCAACGCGCCTACGGCCGAATCGCGGATGTCCCGCGGCATAGTCACGGCAGCCACCTATGTTGACTCGCGCCGTGCCTCGTCGCGAACCCCCTGAGAGCCCTCCTCCCGCCTCCTGGCCGGTCGTCTCCATCGCCCGCAACGGCGCGAGCCCGTCTACGAGGCCGGCTGGCGGCATCGGCTCCCAGACGGCCGGCTGCGGACGATGAAACGCCGGCTCGGGCCGGCCTGGCTCGAGCGCGACGCGACCGGTGCGCTTCGCCGCAGGCGCGGGCGCCCTAAGCCCGGCCCCCCTCTCGCATAGCGTTGGGCTAACGCAGCGAAGGTGAGCCGGCTGGATCAGCGACGGACCGCCGGCGTCCAGCCGGTCGCCCGCCGTTGGCCTCCAGCCATTCCCGGATCGTCTTCGAA
>JACCSF010000025.1 GCA_013813135.1 Thermoleophilaceae bacterium
GCAGTTCGCCACGCCCGAGGCGCGCGACCTGCGCCTCGTGCTGACCGAGGAGAAGGGCGAGGCGCAGGAGGCCAAGGAGGCGCTGGAGTCGGGCGAGTCGTGGACCGACGTGGCCGAGGAGTTCTCCATCGACGAGCAGACCGCCGCCGAGGGCGGCGTGCTCACCGGCGCCACCCGTCAGGGCGGCCTGGAGCCCGCGCTGGCCGAGGCGGTGTTCTCCACCGAGGAGGGCGAGCTGACCGGGCCGGTGGAGTCGCAGTTCGGCTTCTACGTCTTCCAGGTACAGCGCATAGTCCCCGCCGAGCAGCAGACCGTCGAGGACGCGGCCGAACAGATCCGCCAGCTCCTCAGCGGCCAGCGCCAGCAGAAGGCCCTCGAGGAATTCGTCGAGGAGTACACCGAGCGCTGGACCGAGCGCACGGACTGCCGTGCCGAGTTCATTGTCGAGACCTGCTCAAACGCCCCCGAGGAGCCTGAGGGCGGCGACGTGCCTCCGGGCGGCGTGCCCAACCAGCAGGTACCCCCCGGTGGCGCGCCGCAGCAGGTTCCGCCGGGTGGCGCCCCGCAGCAGGTTCCGCCGGGTGGCGCCCCGCAGCAGGTGCCCGTGCCTCCGCAGGGCGGCGGCGCGCCGCAGCAGGTTCCGCCGGGTGGCGCCCCGCAGCAGGTGCCCGTGCCTCCGCAGGGCGTTGACCCGCCGCCGGGCGGGTAGCTTTCGCCTGGCCGCTCGTGGCCGCCCCCTCGTCCCCCTGCCGGCGTAGCCGGTCGGGGGGTCCATAGGATGGGGCGGCCGTGGCGCGTCAGGACATCACCGAGGCGCTGGGGCGCTTGGACGACCTGACGCGCCGCCTACGGACGCAGTGCCCGTGGGACCGCGAGCAGGACGAGCGCTCGATCGTCCCCCACACCGTCGAGGAGGCCTACGAGCTGGCCGACGCCGCCCACTCCGGCGACGACGCCAAGCTCGTCGACGAGCTGGGCGACGTGCTCTTCCAGGTCTACTTCCTGGCGCTGCTGCTCGAGGAGCGCGACGCCGGCAGCCTCGTGGGAGTGGCCGATCACGCGCGGGAGAAGCTGATCCGCCGCCACCCGCACGTCTTCGGCCACCGGGAGGCGCGGACCGCGGGCGACGTCGTGCGCAACTGGAACCAGATCAAGCGCGAGGACGAGCGCGGCGGGGCGATCTTCGGCGACATCCCTGAGAACCTGCCCTCGACGCTCTACGCCAAGAAGGTGCTCAAGCGGGCAGAGAGCGCTGGTTTCCGCTTGCCGGGCGGAAGCAGCCGGCTCGGCCGGCTGCGCACCGGTCAGTATTCAGACGCGCAGGATCCGGGCGAGCGGCTGCTTGCCGCCGTCCGCGGTGCGGTCGAGGCGGGAGTGGACCCCGAGCTGGCCCTGCGACAGGCAGCGGACCGATTCAAAGACGAGGTGGACGGCGCTTGAGCGAGATCGAGAAGGTGCACGCGCGGCAGATCGTCGACAGCCGCGGCAATCCGACCGTCGAGGTCGACGTGATGCTGAAGTCGGGCGCGGCCGGGCGCGCGGCGGTGCCCTCCGGCGCATCGACCGGCGAGTTCGAGGCGGTCGAGCTGCGCGACGGCGGCGACGCGTGGAGCGGCAAGGGCGTGTCGCAGGCGGTGGCCAACGTGAACGGCGAGCTCGCCGAGGCGGTGCGCGGCCTCGACCCCGCCGATCAGGCCGCGGTCGACCGGGTGATGATCGAGCTGGACGACACGGCGAACAAGGGCCGCCTGGGCGCCAACGCGATCCTGGGCGTCTCGCTCTCCGCGGCGAAGGCGGCCGCTGCCGAGGCCGGGCTGCCGCTCTGGCGTTACCTGGGAGGCGAGGCGGCGCACGTGCTGCCGGTGCCGATGATGAACGTGCTCAACGGCGGCGCGCACGCCGACAACAAGGTGGACTTCCAGGAGTTCATGATCGTCCCCGTCGGGGCGCCGAGCTTCTCCGAGGCGCTGCGCACGGGCGCCGAGGTGTTCCACGCGCTCAAGCGCACCCTCCACGAGGGCGGCCTCGCCACCGCCGTCGGCGACGAGGGCGGCTTCGCTCCCGACCTCGCCTCGAACGAGGCGGCGCTCAAGGTGCTGATCACCGGAATCGAGGCCGCGGGCTACGCGCCCGGCGACGACGTGGCGATCGCCCTGGACCCCGCCACCAGCGAGATCTACGAGGGCGGCTCGTACGTGCTCGAGCACGAACGACGGGTGCTGACGGCGGAGGAGATGGCGGCCTACTGGGCGGACATCTCGTCGCGCTACCCGGTGCTCTCGATCGAGGACGGCATGGACGAGGAGGACTGGGACGGCTGGCGGGCGCTGACCGAGCAGATCGGCGAGCGCGTCCAGCTGGTGGGAGATGACCTGTTCGTGACCAACACCGAGCGGCTGGGGCGCGGCATCGAAGCGGGCTTGGCCAACGCGATCCTGATCAAGGTCAATCAGATCGGCACGCTGACGGAAACGCTCGAAGCCATGAGGACCGCGCAGGAGGCCGGCTACACGGCGGTGATGTCCCACCGCTCCGGGGAGACGGAGGACACGACGATCGCCGACCTGGCGGTGGCCACCGGCTGTGGGCAGATCAAGACCGGCGCCCCGTCGCGTTCGGACCGGGTGGCGAAGTACAACCAGCTGCTGCGCATCGAAGAGGCGCTCGGGGCGGACGCGGAGTACCCAGGCCGCAGCGCGTTCCGCTAACTGGAGGAGAGCCCGGCTTCCCATCGAAGGTGCGGGTGATGCACGCCCGTCGCACGAACATCCGCTGGGACCGCGTGGGCCGGCTGGCTCTGCTCGGCACGCTTGTCGTAATCCTCCTGCTGTACCTCTCGCCCGCCAAGCACTGGCTGCAGCAGTCGAGCACCGCCGGGGCCCAGCGCAAGGAGCTGCAGGAGCTGGCGCGGGAGAACGGGCAGCTGAAGCGGCGCGTACACGATCTGCGCGACCCCGGCGCGCTCGAACGCGAGGCGCGGCGCCTCGGGATGGTCCGCCAGGGTGAGCGGGCCTACGTGATCGAGGGCCTGCCCCGCTAGGGGCGCCCGTGGCTCTCGCGGGCGCGGCCGCCCGCGAAGTTGGACGCCTCGCGGGCGTACCGGGCGAAGGCGGCATCGACCACGGCGGCGGCGTCGGTGCCCGCTGCGTGTCGGCCTGCAAGGGCGGTGGCCCAGTCGGTGCCAGAGTCGTAGAAGTCAGCCAGCTCCTCCAGCAGGAAGCTGGAGCCAAGCCGCTTGCGCAGCTCCTCGACGACGACGTCGGCGGCTTGTTCGAGGTCGCCCCGCGCCGGCTCAGGAGCCTCAGCCAGGCGCCGGTTGCCGTCGTGCCACTGGTAGAGAGCGTTCTCGAGGGCGTAGGCCATGGCAGGCCTACGAATGTAGCGCCGCGCGGCGGCTAGTCCTCGTCCTCGTCGCCGCTGTCCTCGTCCTCGCCGGCGCGGCTGATGATGATCCGCTCGGCCTCGACGGTCACGATCACGGGGCGGTGGCCGGCCCAGTGCTCAGCGTAGACCGGGTCGTCCTGGATGGCCGGGTCGAGCCACAGGCCGTAGCCCTCGTCGCCGTGGTCGAAGGTGCCCTCGAGCGCCTGCTGCTTGCGACGCCGGCCGCGCCCTCCGCGCCTGCCGCGCCTGCGGCGCTTCGGCTTGTCATCGTCGTCGTCTGAGTCCTCGTCGCCGTCCGAGGCCTCGTCCTCCGAGGCCTCGTCCTCCGACACCTCGTCCACCTCCTGCTCGGCCTCGAGGGCCGCGGCGACCAGGGCGTCGTCCTCGGCGCGCAGGTCGAGCTCCTCCGACACCGCCGGGCCGTCGTCGCCGTTTCCGGGGGCGTCGCCGGGCACCAGCTCGTGCTCGTGCTTGAAGCTGCGGATGTCGCCAACCGAGACCTCGAGCTGGTGTGCGATCCAGGCATCGGTGCGGCCCTGGCGCACCCAGGTCCTGATCTGGTTGAGCTGTGGCTTGAGGGATCTCCTTGCCAAACGGCGCAGGAGACTACCGATCCCCGTTGCATGCTTCCTCCTCGACTGGTTAAGTGCCCTGCACAGCGCAGTCCGAGCAGGGGAGGCGCGGCACATGCTTGTCCTAACGCGCAAGGGAAATCAGAGCATCATGATCGGCGACGAGATCGAGGTATCGGTACTCGCGATCATGGGCGAGAAAGTCCGCATCGGGATCGACGCACCACGCGACGTTCCGGTATTCCGCAAAGAGGTCTACCTCGAGATCCAGCAGGCTCGCGAGGGGACGGACAAGAGCGGGGAGGACGGCGAGGTGGACGACGAGCTCGACCGGCTGAAGGCGTAAGCCGACCTAGCCGGCGAGCATCGCCAGCGTCTCGAACATCACGATCGTGACCACCACGGCGGTGACCACGATCGAGAGCGCGAGCAGCGTGAAACGAAGCTTGCCCTGCTGGCGCCGCCGCTCCACGCGGCGCACGCGCGATCGCTGTACCGCGTGCTTGCGCAGCCGCTCGCGGCGCACGACGGATTCGGCGGCCTCCTCTCGGAAGGCCTCCTCGAACTGGGCCAGGGACTGCCGCATGCGCATGGCGCCGGGAAGGCTACCAACGCCGCGGTCGCGCTTCGGAGGGCGCCGGAAGGTGGTTCCGGGCTCCACGCTCACGCGGTCGCCGCCTGCTTCGGCGCCTCGTCGTAGACCCGCACGAAGCGCAGGTAGTTGTCGGCGACCTGCTGGGCCGCCTCATCGCGCTCGATGTTCCCGTCCAGGAAGCCCTTGAGGGCGTCCCACCAGATCGTGCGGCCGATCGCGAAGCCGGCGTAACCCTCGACCGGAGCGCCCTGGCGCAGCCAGTGCTCCACCTTCGCGTCGTCGGCGCCGCGGCCGAGCACCACGCACACCACGCCGTCACGTCCGTCGCCGCGCGCGGTGCGAGCGATCCGGTCGCAGTCCTCCTGCGTGTCGATGCCCTCGATCTTCCAGATGTCCGGCTCGATCCCCTGCTCCTGTAGCTCCACGATGGCGCGGCGCATCAGCTCGGGGCGCAGCTCCGCGTCATAGCGGTCGGTGTCGCCGCCGACCTGCTCGAGCTGGTGCTCCTCGGCCGGCACGAGCAGCTCGAAGAGAAACTTGCGATCGTGCTCGTGCAGCCAGTCCGAGAGCCGCTTGAGGCGCTCGCTCTGGCGCTGGTTCATCTCGGCGTCGCCCTCCGGGTTGTAGCGCACGAGCACCTTGGAGAAGGCCGGATCGAAGCTCTCGATGTGGGCGCCGAACTCGTCGCCGTACTCGAAGTCGAAGTCGTCCTGACCGGACTTCTCGACCGGCATCGCCAGCAACAGCCCGCGCTGCGTCGCCTCGCCCTGGATGTTCTTGGGCGCGCCGAACTGCTCGTCCACGAGCACGCCGGTCGCGCGCGGGTCCACGCCGGCCTCCACGGCCTTCAGCATGCCCTCGAAGATCAGGTGCTTCGCGTCCGAAATGGTCTCGATCTGCTCCGGGGTCGGCTCCTCCTCGATACCGAACATCTTCTTCTGGAACGACCCGCGGTGGTCGAACGCGAGGATGTAGAGCTTGCCGTCGTAGCCGAGAGTCATGAGTCCTCCGCGAGTGACTAGGGGGGTAACCCGGCCGCACGGCGGGTTGAGGGGGGGCGAAGCCCCCCATTTATACCTGCTTTTGGTGTAAGTCATCCGGCTACGATGGCCGCGTGGAGCACCGTTTCACGGGCCCGCCGTACACGATCGGCGTCGAAGAGGAGCTGATGATCGTCGATCGGGACACGCTCGATCTGGCCAGCTCGATCGAGGGGCTGCTCGAGGTCCTGCAGGGCGTGGAGAAGGACGGCGAGGTCAAGCCCGAGCTGATGGAGTCGGTCTGCGAGATCGCCACGGAGCCCTGCGCCAGCACCCGCGAGGCGGGCGACCAGCTGCGGGCGCTGCGCCGCTTGGTCGGCCAGGTGGCCGGCGAGCGCGGCCTGGCGATCGGCTCGGCAGGCACGCACCCGTTCGCGCTCTGGGAGGACCAGCGGGTTGTGTCGCTCCCGCGCTACCGCGAGCTGATCGCGGACCTTCAGTTCGTGGCGCGCCAGGAGATCATCTTCGGCAGCCATGTGCACATCGGCCTGGACGATCCCGACAAGGCGATCCACGTGGCCAACGGCATGCGCGTGCACGTCCCCGTGCTGTTGGCGCTCTCCGTCAACTCGCCCTTCTGGCGCGGCCAGCAGACCGGGCTGCAGTCCACGCGCACGCCAATCTTCCGCGCCTTCCCGCGCGTCGGCATCCCACCGCGCTACGAGGACTTCGACGACTGGAGCAAGCGCATCGAGATCATGACACAGACAAAGGTGATCCCCGACTACACCTGGCTCTGGTACGACGTCCGCCCGCACCCCAGGTTCGGCACCATCGAGCTCCGCGCGACCGACTCGCAGACGCGGGTGGAGCACACGCTGGCCCTCGCCGCGCTGATCCAGGCGATGGTCAAGGAGCTGGCCGAGCACTACGACGCGGGCAAGTCGCTGTCGCGCTACCCCTACGAGATGCTCGACGAGAACAAGTGGCTCGCGGCGCGCCACGGGTTGGAGGGGGAGCTCGTTGACCTGCCCGCGACCGAACGCGTCGGGGCGGCGGAGCTGACGCGGCGCCTGATGGACCGGCTGCGCCCGCACTCCGAGGAGCTCGGATCCGCCGAGGAGTTCGCCTGGCTCGAGGACATCCTGGACAACGGCACGGGGGCGGCCCGGCAGGCGCTCGTCTACGAGGCCAACCACGATCTACAGGAGGTCGTGCGGGATATCGTCGACGCCAGCGTGCCCGAGACCGCCGAGACCCTCGGCGACTGACCCATGCGGCCGGGTACTCTGAGAGGCAGTGTCACAGCCGGACCTGTTTGTCGTCTGCCGCAATTGCGGGTCGGAGGTAAGCCCGTACGTCACGGAATGCCCGTACTGCGGGCAGCGTGTCCGCAAGCGGGCTCCTAAGCTCGACCGCTCGGGCGGCGATCCCCAGCCCAAGCGGCGCCGGCGCCGCCCGACGCTCCCGCGCCTGCGCGCCGAGGAGATCGCCGGCATCGCGCCGGAGCGCCGGCCCTACGCGACCTTCGGCCTGATCCTCGCCTGCCTCGTGTCGGTCCTGCTCTTCCAGGCCGACGACACCGTGGATCTCGGCTACCTGGGCGTGCCGATCTTCGAGGACCCCTGGCGCTTCTTCGCCGCGCCCTTCCTGTTCGCCGACCAGATCGGCTACGCCTTCGTGGCCCTGGCGGCGGTGGCCATCTTCGGCACCCTGCTGGAGCGCCGCTTCGGCCCGCTGCCGGTGCTGGCCGTGTTCGTGCTGTCGGGCGCCGTGGGCATGGCGGTCGTCGCGCTCCTCGAGACGCCGCCGCTGTTCACCGAAACGGATGCCTTCCTCGCCTTTGGCGCGAACGGCTCGGCGCTCGGGCTGCTCTGCGCCTGGCTCGTGGATGATCGCTTGGCCGCCCGCCGGTCGGACGAGCGCAGCAACGACCTGCTGGGCGTCTACGTGGTCGCGATCGTGCTGGTGCTGCTCTCGCTGGCCGAGGAAGCTGCCAACATCGGCGCGGCCGTGGGCGGCGCGCTCACCGGGACGGTGCTCGGGCTCACGCTGCCGCTGTTCACCCGCAAGAGCGCCTACTAGGCGAGCCGCTCGACCCGGCGGGTCAGCGTGCGAGCACCCTCCACCACAGCCTGGCGGTCGTAGGTGAGGGCGTTGCCGACCCCGAGGGCGACGACGAACGAGCTGGTGGCCGCGAGGCGCTCGTAGCGCCGCATCGTCTTCGGCGTGAAGCGAGCGGCGTCCTGAAAGGCGCTCAGGATGATCGCACCCGGACCGACCCGGCTCGCCTCGTGCTCCAGGTGGAGGCTCATCGCCAGCAGCAGCGCCTTGTCGGAGCGCCGGATGTCGCGGCCGGGCGAGAGCGCCTCGTACGGCGTCGTCCCGGTGTATGCGGGGTCTTGGCCGAGGATCCTCGGTGCCGGCGCCGACGGCGGCGGGGGGTGCGGTAGCGCCTCGGGCCGGCCCAGCAGCCAGCCCTGTCCGACCGTCGCGCCCATCGCTTGGGCGGTCCTGACGTGCTCCGCGGTCTCGATGCCCTCGGCCAGGATCGTCACGCCGCTGCGCTCGCGTTCGGCGAGCACGGCGTTCACGATCTGATGGCGGAGCTCGTCTCGAATGCTCCACACCCACGAGATCGGCACGAGGGCGCGGCTGAAGTTGGTTCCCCGCCGCGGCGGCCTAGTATCCCGCGCGTGTTCACGGACGAGCAGGTGGAGGCGGCCGTCCGGGCGCTGTCCGATCCGGAGCGCTTTGCGGGCGCGGAGCGCAGCCTGTCCGTGCTCGCGCCGCATCTGCAGCGGGTGCTGGGACACGCGCTGGAGCAGGGCGGCTGGTTCGGCGGCGCCCACCGCTCGCAGGTCCGCTCCATCCTCGCCGAGCCAGACGCAGCGCTGCGGGCGGAGCGGATCGAGATGCTGTTGTCCGAGGAGACCCGCATGGGGATGCTCGTCGGCGTTGCGGTTGGCTGGGAGCTCGCCCGGGAACTCGACGTTCAAGACAACCCTCAAGGAGACTGACACGTGGACATCCGCTTCCTCGGGCACGCCTGCTTCGAGCTCACGGAGGGCGACACGCGCGTCCTCGTCGACCCCTTCCTGACCGGTAACCCGAAGGCCGCCGTCGAGGCGTCCGAGGTCGACCCGACCCACATCCTGCTCACGCACGGTCACGGCGATCACTACGGCGACATCGAGGCCATCGCCAAGCGCACCGGCGCTTCGGTGGTCGCGATCGTCGAGATCGCCGACGAGCTGGAGGAGGCCGGCGTCGAGAACGTCGCCGACCCGAACATCGGCGGCACCGTCAAGTTCGACTGGGGCTGGGTCAAGCTGACGCCCGCCTGGCACACCTCGACAACCCCGAAGGGCACGCAGAACACCCCGGCGGGCCTGCTGATCCACATCGGCGGCAAGCTCGTCTACCACCTCGGCGACACCGCGCTGTTCTCGGACCTGAAGCTGGCCGCCGGCCGCGGCGATCCGATCGACGTGGCGCTCATGTGCATCGGCGGCCACTACACGATGGATCGCATCGACGCGGTCACCGCGGCGGAGTTCGTCGGAGCCGGGACGGTGATCCCGTGCCACTACGACACCTTCCCCCCGGTTGAGACCGACGCGGAGGCGTTCAAGGCCGACGTCGAGTCGCAGACCTCGTCGAAGGTGCAGGTCCTGCAGCCGGGGGAGACGTTCTCGGCCTAGGGCTGGTTCTGCAAGCCGCGCTGGAACCAGACCGGGCGGTCCTTCCAGTCGTGGGCGACCAGGGCGGCGCCGAGGGCGGCGAGGATCAGGCCGGTGGGGCCGTGGTGCACGCGCTGCCCGCAGATCCAGAGGCGGCGCCTGGCGGGATCGACGCCGATCGCGCGATTACCGTGTGTCCATGGCCTCCCGGTCATTCATTTCCATGATTGTGTCGATTTGCTCCAGCCGCAAATCCTTTCTCGCGATCCTGCTGCTGACGCTGGCCCTGGCGGTGGCCGGGTGCGGCGGCGACGAGGAGGACGAGTCGTCCTCGAGAGCTACGCCCGACTCCACGCCCACGGCTGATACGACCCAGACGGAACCGGAACCGGAAGCGGAGACCGAGACCACGGACCCCGACCCTGAGACCGAGACCCTTCCCGACGACGGCGACGGAACCGGCTCGCCGGAGAGCGGCACCGGCGGAGCGGGCGACGAGGAGCCTGCTCAGACGCTCGCCCTGTTCACGGGTGAGAACGGCGCCATCACGCCGCGCGTCGTACGCGTGCCGGCGTTCATCTCGGTTCGCGTTGAGCTTCGCTCCGGCGACGGGGCGGAGTACACGCTGACGTTCGGAGACAGGAGGATCGAGGTCACCGACGGGCTGAGCTCCGTCTCGACCACGTTCGAAGGCCTGCGGCCGGGCGCGAAGCTTCTGGGCACGGCGACCGGCGCCTCTCAGAATGTGCGCATCGAGGCGACCGCCGAGCCTGGCCCGTAATCCGCGTTTCCGAGTGCCTCCGCCGACTGACTGGCTGGCCAGCCAAACGTCCGGTACGCTGCGCGTCATGAGCGAGACCGCGACCCAGCGAACCGAACGAGAGGACTTTCAGGCCACGAGCGATCCTGGCCTGCTCGAGTCCGCCGACCGCGGTGAGGTGCATCTGCTCACCTACGAGCAGCTCTACGACCTCTGGGAACGCCAGCAGTGGGCCACGCAGGACATCGACTTCACCCAGGATCGCATCGACTGGCACGAGCGCATCCCAGCGGAGGAGCGCTTCCAGCGCATGTACGGGCTGTCGTCGTTCTTCATCGGCGAGCAGAAGGTCGCCGAGGAGCTGGGCCCGATGATGCGCGCCGCTCCCACGGAGGAGATGCGCATCTTCCTCTGCACGCAGATCGCCGACGAGGCTCGCCACGTGCGCTTCTTCAACCGCTTCTACGACGAGGTGGGCGTGCTCGAGGCCACCAACCTGCAGGACCGCCTGGCGGAGACGAGCGAGCACGTGAACCCCGAGTTCGACCAGCTCTTCGACGAGATGCTCAAGAGCCGCGTCGACCACCTCGCCCGCAAGCCCGAGGACTTGGTGGCTCTGGTCGAGGCCGTGACGCTCTACCACATGGTCATCGAGGGCATGCTGGCCCTGACCGGGCAGCACTTCATCCTCCAGTACAACGAGGAGGTCGGCACGCTGCCGGGCTTCGTTTCCGGCTTCAACAACGTGGCCCGCGACGAGCATCGCCACGTGGCCTTCGGTGCGCGCTTCCTGCGCGAGATGGCGCAGGAGGACTCCAAGTACGGCGACGCGATCACGCGCACCCTGACGGAGGTGGCGCCGATCGCGGACGGCGTGCTGCAGCCCAAGTGGTATGTCGAGGGGGAGACCGAGGTCATGGGCGCGACGATGGAGGAGACGCGCGCCTTCGCGATGAAGGCGCTCGAACGCCGGCTGAAGGTGATCGGCCTGGCGCCGGTCGCCGACGCGGCGGCCGGCTAGAACATCCGGCCGCCGAGCGGCACGTCCGAGGACGGCCGCAGCAGGATCAGCCGGCCCTCCTCGTCGGGCACGCCCAGCACCAGCACCTCGGACCTGACCGGTCCGATCTGGCGCGCCGGGAAGTTGACCACCGCCACGACGAGGCTGCCCTCCAGTTGCTCACGCGTGTAATTGGTGATCTGCGCGGAGGACTTCCGCTCTCCCAGCTCGGGCCCGAAGTCGAGCGTCAGCTTCCAGGCAGGCTTGCGCGCCTCGGGAAAGTCCTCGACGCGCACGATCCGCCCCACGCGTATATCGACCTTGAGGAAGTCGTCGAAGTCGATCACGGGCGGCGCAGGCTATCGCCCGCGGCCTAGGGGAGCGGCGGCGCGATCGGCGTTTGACCCGACCCCGGCTCGGCGGCGGGTGGCGCGGGCGCGGGCTCGACGGGCGTGACCGTGCCTCCCCCCGGTGCCGTGGGATCAATGGGTTCGTTCTCGGGTGGGGCGACGGTCGGGTCCTGCTCCTCGCGCGGCGGCAGCACCACGGTGGAGCCGTCCTCCTGCACCGGCTCCGCGACCGGTTCGGGCGCGGGGGCCGGGGCGGGCGCAGGGGCAGGGGCGGGGGCAATCTCGGGCGGCGGCGCTGGGGCGGCGACCGGTGTGGGCTCCGGCTTCGGCTTGACGACTGCCTGGGCCACCTTCGCCGGCTTCTGCGGCTTGGGCTTCTGGGCGGGCGGAGCGGCCGGCTGGACCGCCGGGGCGACCGCGACCTGGGGGGCGGGGGCGACCTGCGGCTGGGCGACGTGCTTGACCTCGACAGCGCCGGCGGTGACGATCACGGC
>JACCSF010000071.1 GCA_013813135.1 Thermoleophilaceae bacterium
CGGCTGTCCTCAGTGCGACTCTTCGGCCGTCGATGCCGGCGGGCGCGACTCCTCCGCCAGCGAGGTGATCGTCAGCGCGCCGCGTGCCGCGGTCTCCATCACGTCGGTCGCCTCGTCGGCCGAGCGCGCATAGAGCTCGACGAGCATGTGGATCACGATCCGCTCGTCCTCGTGCTTGTGGAAGCGCACGTGGGTGAAGAACTCGCGCGTGCCGTGGTCGCCGAATGCCGCGAACGCCAGCGACTCGGCCGCCTCCGGCCCCGAGCACGACTCCACCTGATCCGCGTCGACGGTCACCGTGCAGGACGCGACCCAGGGCGTGCCGGTGACCATGCGCTCCCAGCGATCCTCGACCGGCTCCACGCGCGACACGCGACGCCCGTTCTCCTCGTAGAACGTCAGGGCCAGGTGCGGCTGGTCGTGCAGGCAGTCCAGGCACTGCACCACGGCCTCCTGGACCTCCTCCACCGGCTCGATGGCCTCTCCTGTATCGGCGTCGACCTTCAAGATGCCCTCGTAGTGAAGCTGCACCTCGAGGTTCTGCGACCAACAGCGGTAGCAGCGCAGCCAGCTCGACTGCGTGCCCACGGACTCCTGCGCGGATCCCTCCATGCCTCCATTATGGCCTTCGCGGGATCCTGCGCCGGCTGCCTGGGCGCCGACGAGGAGGTCCAGCCCGTCGCCGGCGACTTCGCGGCCATCTGCCGGGACGTGTTCACGGCCGACGCGCGTGTGCGGGCCGGCGGTCGCGACTGCGCCCGCCTGACACGCTCCGCGGCCTCCGGAGTGGAACAGCCCAGCATCGAGCTGAGGGCGATCGAGCTCGACGGGCGGACCGCCCGCGTGAACGTCCGCACGCGCGCGCCCGCGGCCAGGCCGAGGTGACCGATGTGCTGGTGCTGCGCCGCGAGCGCGGCGAGTGGCGCGTGCAGGCGCTCGGGGGCTAGCGGGCCGCCGCCTCGGCGCGCGACCACATTTGCAGGTACGCCTCGGCGCCGTTGGCCATGCCATCGACGATCTGGCGGCCTGCCACCACGCGCAGGTCCTCGATCCAGTCGGAGTAGAGGCCGTAATGATCGACGCCGTCGGTGTTGATGTCGTACAGGCGCGTGCCCGAGTGCTGGCGGTTGATGACGCTACCGCCGTCGAACGAGCGGAAGGGGTAGCGCACCGGGTTCTGGGCTGCGCCCGGCCGCGGCACGGGCTGGGCGTGGAGCCCGTTGATGTCGGAGCCGAAGCCGGTGCCGAAGAAGTAGCGCGTGTCGCGGTTCGCGCGCGCCACACGCCACTCGTCCGCGAAGGTCGTGGCCACGCTCGAGATGGGACCAACCAGGCCACCCAGCCGCTGGAGGCGCTTCTGGGTGCCGAGATCGCCCAGGAGTGGCTCGAGATCAATCCGGGGTAGCGCGCGGCCTCGAGGATCGAGAGCGTCTGCTGGCGCGCCTTCACGCTCATATGGTCGGTCTCGACGATCATGCCGCGGCGCATCATCGACCGGATTACGTACTCGCCGAGCGCGGACAGGCCCTTCGGGTTGCAGAGCGGATCGGGCGGGTAGACCGGCAGCTGGCCCTGGAACAGCGGCTGAGTGAGCACCGGGCCGAGCAGCGAATAGATCAGCTGGGCCTGCTCGTTGCCGATCGGCGTCGGCGTGTTGTCGTGATCCTCGGCGTCGCAGTGCTCGGCCGCCCAGAACTGCCCGGTGACGTACCTGTTGCCGGTGTTGACCAGCACTCCGGTCGCGCCCGAGTCGAAGTGCGTGCCGCCGAGCGCATTGTCGAACTTGTGGACGGGGAACATGGAACGCACGCCGATCGCGTGGAGACGGTCGAGCTCGCGGTCGATCTGGGCCGTGTCGCAGCGCGGGGTGCCGTTGAACTGCCCGCAGTCGAGTACCTCGGAGACCTCGATGCCCAGAACCATGGCGAGCTTGCCGGCGTTGATGACCCTGCGGGCCTCGGCCGGCGTCTTGACGATCCGCAGGAAGCCCTTGCCGGGACCGCCGAACTGGGCGTCGATGTAGTCCTGCAGCGCGTGCATGTCCTCGGCCTGCTTGTAGGCGCTGACCATCTCGTTGCAGTTGTTCTGCTTGAGCGGGTAGAGCTCGCAGAGCGCGCGGTTCTCGACCAGGTCGTTGACCATGAGGCGCAGCCCCGACCGCCAGGCGCGCTCGATCCACTTCCAGTAGGTGCCCTCGTGGAGCACTGGAAGACGAACATAAACGCGCGCGTTCCTGATCGCGGACGAGGTCAGGGGTGTGCCCATGAGATGGCTTCGAACCGTTCCCGCAGCCGCTGCCCGCGTGGCGGGTTCAGCTGCTCCACCCAGGCGATGCGCCCGAGCCGGTGGGCGCGGAAGTCGGGGTGATCGCCGCGGTTGGCGGCGGCCGGGCCGTTGCGGGCGGCGTCGTGCAGGATCGCCTTGAGCAGGTCGTACTCGCGGCGGGGGACGTTCGGGTGCTCGTTCACCACCACGCCGCACAGCTGCTGGCGCGCCGAGCGCGCCATCGCGCGCGTCTTGGCGCCGTTCAGGCGGAAGCCTTCGTCGCGAGCGATCTCGGCCACCAACCCGGCGACGCGAGACGCACGTTGCCCGAGCGTCGCGTCCCCGGAAAACGCGAGGTCGTCGGCGTAGCGCGTGTAGCGGGCGCCGAATCCGGCGGCCAGCCCTGCGAGCCTGCGGTCCAGCGAGAAGGCGGACAGGCTGGCCAGGGCGGGGGGAGGTGGGAGCGCCCTGCGGCAGGTGCGGGGTCGCCAGGCGCGTGCCGAGCCGCCAGTGCGCAGCGACCGGCAGCGGGTCGCTCGGGCGCGGCTGAGCCGCCCACTCCGCGCGCGGGACGATGTTCGTGCAGAGCGCGGTCAGCGTGTGCGCGACCCCTTCGGAGTAGCCGGCGGTGCGGAAGATGCCGAACACGCGCCCGGCCGTCACGTCGGCGAAGAAGTCCTCGAGGTCGAGGCGCAGCACGACCTCGGACCGCACGTGCCCCGCGGCGTGGCTGCGCGCCGAGCGGCCCGCGACGAACCCGTGCGCCGCGCCGTGCGCGGGGATCTGGTCGAGCACCTCGCGCAGCACCCGCCGCTGAGCCGCCTCCCCAGAGCGGTCCGGGCGCCCTGCGGGCGCCCGGCGCCGTCTCGGGCCGGGACCATCGCTGGGGCCAGCCTAGCCGTACACCTACCCCAGGCAACCGGCGAGCGCCTCGAGCGTCGTGTCGAAGTCCGTCTTCGAGATCCCGCCGAGGCAGGGCGAGGTGGCGCCGCTCTCTGCGTAGCGGCTCACGGACGCGGCGGCCTCGTCCGCGCTGCCGATGGCGGCGAGCGACGACAGGAAGCGCTCGGAGATGGCCGCCTCGGCGGCCTCTGGCCCGCCCTCCTGCATGCCGCGGTCGAAGGCCGCGATGTCCTCCTCTAAGCGCGACCGCTCGAGCATCTTGCGGTAGAACGGCAACGAGAAATAGGGGATCAGCTCCGAGCGCAGCTGGGCCTTCGCCTGCTCCGGGTCGCTGGTAACGGCGGAGGGCACCGCCGCCACGATGTCGAAGCCCTCCGGCGACTTCCCGGCCTTCTCGCGCCCCTCGGCCACCGTCGGCACCACGACATCGCGGATGTAATCGGGATTGCAGAGCCAGAGGATCACGCCGTCGGCGATCTCGCCGGCGAGGCGCAGCATGCCGGGGGAGAGGCCGGCCAGGTAGATCGGGATGTCGGGGCGCGGCTCGTAGCCCATGAAGTGGAACGACGAGGCGAAGCGCTCGCCCTGCGGTGGGTCCTCGCCACGCAGGATCGCCCGCACGACGCCCACGTACTCACGCATCTCCCTGAGCGGCTTCTCGATCCGCTGGCCGTACCAGGCCTCGACGACCGGGCGGTGCGAGACGCCCAGCCCGATGAGCGCGCGCCCGCCGGAGAACTCGTCGAGCGTCGCGAAGGACTGCGCGGCGGCGACCGGCGTGCGGCTGTAGATCGGCGTCACGCCCGTGCCCAGCACCAGGCGCTCGCTGCGGCACGCGTACGCCATCAGCGTGGTCACCGAGTCGCGCGCCGCGATGTGAGTCACGTAGGCGGACTCGTACGCGAGCCGCTCGGCCAGCTCGACTCGCTGCAAGGCCGTCTCCAGCGACTTGCCGACCGAGATGAACGCGCCCAGGCCCACCGGGTGGCGAGCCTACCGCGTCGGTAGCCTGCCCGCCCGTGGTCGGTGCGCTACTCGCGGGCGGCTCCGGGAGCCGGCTGGGGCGCGGCTCCAAGCCAGCCGTGCTGGTCGGCGGGCGGCCGCTCGCCTCCTACCCGGCGCAGGCGCTGGCCGCCGTCTGCGAGCGCGTGGTGGTGGTCTGCAAGCGCGACACGGAGCTGCCCGATCTGCCCGGCACCGAGCGCTGGGATGAGCCGGACGAGCCGCGCCACCCACTCGCCGGGATCGTCCACGCGCTCGTCACGGCGGGCGGTCCCGTGCTCGTGTGCGCGGCGGACATGCCGTTCGTCACGGCGGACGCCTGCCGCACGCTGCTGCAGGCGGCGGGGGCGAGCTCGGCCGTGGTGGCGACGGCTGAGGGCGTCTTGGCGCCGACTCTCGGGCTGTACGCGCC